>DAIOGR010000070.1:6815-9247 GCA_036745155.1 Gaiella sp. | reverse complement strand
GAGCGCGTAGCCGGGCCCGGCGCCGAGGCAGCCGAACGGCCCGGGGTCGAGCCAGTGGCCGGGCCGGTGCACCCGCAGCACCCGTGAGACAGCTGCGACGACGTCGCCGCCGTCGCCGATCACCACCGTGCCCGGCTCGAGCACCGCGTCGAGCTCGCGCCCGAGGCGATAGTGGTGGACAGGCCCGGTGTCGGCTTCGATCTGATCGTGGTGCGACGTCCACCACGCAGCTTCCGCTTCTCGCAGCGCCGCGAACCAGTCACGCCGCTCGCCCGCGCAGGGCGTCACCACGTCGGCGAGCGCCCCGAGCACCGCGTCGCAGTCGCCTGCGATGCCGACGTCGGGCACGCGGTTGCGGCCCAGCTCGCGCGGGTCGCCGTGGACGTGCACCAGCGTCCCCTCGCCGAAGCGGCCGTAGCGCAGCCTGAAGTCCAGCGTCGCGCCTGCGACGAGCACGACGTCGGCGGCCTCGAGCGCGGCCCCGCGTGCGTGCTGGAAGAAGGCGGGGTGGTCCGGTGGCAGTGAGCCACGGCCGGAGCCGTTGAGGAAGACCGGCGCCTGGACTGCCTCCGCCAGGCGGGCGAGCGCGTCCGCGGCACCGTCCCACCAGATGCCCGACCCGCCCACGATCGCCGGCCGCTCAGCTTGCCCAAGCAGAGCCGCAGCCCGTTCGATCGCGTCGGGGTCGCCGAACGCGCGCGACGTCACGCGGGCGGGGGCCGGCTCCCGGTCGGCGACTGCCTCCTCGAACAGCACGTCCATCGGCAGCTCCAGGTACACCGGGCCGCAGGGCCGGGCGAGCGCATGCCGGAACGCCAGCGCCACGAGCTCGGGGACGCGGGCCGTGTGCGCGCACACGCCGGCCCACTTCGTGATCGGCTTGAAGACCGACAGCTGGTCGAACTCCTGCAGCGCACCCTGCTCGGCCTGCACGAGCGGTCGGGCTCCGCCGATCACGACCAGCGGCACCTGGGCGGCGAAGGCGTTGGCCACCGCCGTCACCGTGCCGGTAACCCCGGGCCCCGCCGTCACGACGGCCACCCCGCAATGGCGGCGAACGCGCCCCCACGCCTCGGCCGCATGCGCTGCCGACTGCTCGTGCCGCACGTCGACGACGCGGACGGCCTCGTGACGGCAGCCCTCGTAGATCGGCATCACGTGCCCGCCGGAGAGCGTGAAGACCACGTCCACGCCCTCGGCCGCGATCGCCCGGGCCGCCAGTCGTCCTCCCTGCAGCCGTTCGCCCACGAGGCGAGCCTAGATGATTGGTGTCTCCCCGGAAGTTGGTGTGCGCGGGTGCCGGGTACAATCCCGACCCGTGGACCTCGACGTCGTGTTCCTCGGGACGTCCGGGTCTGCGCCCACCGCGCGGCGGGCGCCGGCCGCCACCCTGGTACGGCGCGGCGGCGACCGGCTGCTGATCGACTGCGGCGAGGGCACCCAGCGGCAGCTGCTGCGCTCCGACGTCGGCCTCGTGGAGCTCGAAGAGGTGTTCGTGACGCACTTCCACGCCGACCACTACCTGGGGCTACCGGGCATGCTGAAGACCTTCGCCCTGCGCGGCCGCGAGTTGCCGCTCACCGTGTACGGGCCCCGCGGCATGCGTGAGCTGCTGGCCGACCTGCGCAGGATCTTCGGGCGCCTCACCTACCAGGTCGACGCCGTCGAGTTGCAACCCGGAGACGCGCTCCAGCGCGACGGGTACGCGGTCGTGCCCTTCGCGGTCGCCCATGGGGTGCCCGCGCTCGGGTATGCGATCGTGGAGGAAACTCGCCCGGGCCGGTTCGACGCCGCCATCGCAGACGAGCTCCACATCCCGCACGGGCCCGAGCGCGGCGCTCTCCAGCGCGGAGAGCCGGTCACGCTCGCGGACGGAACCGTCGTCGCTCCGGCGCAGCTGCTCGGGCCTGCGCGTCCCGGGCGCAAGGTCGCTCTCACGGGGGACACGGCCCCGGCAGCCTCCGTCGTCGCCGCTGCCGCAGGAGCCGACCTGCTCGTCCACGACGGCACGTTCTGTGCGGACGAGCGCGAGCGTGCGCGTGAGACCGGCCACTCGACCGCCGGTGAGGCCGCGCTCGCCGCGCAGGAGGCAGGAGTCCGCCTGCTCGCGCTCACCCACCTCTCCAGCCGCTACCACGGCCCCGATGTGGCCGACGAGGCGCGGCAACTGTTCCCCGACACCGTCGTTCCCCGCGATTTCGACCTGATCACGATCCCGTTTGCCGAGCGTGGCGCTCCCGAGCTCGTCGTGCGGGGCGCGCGACTGCCGCGTTCGGGTGTAGTGTCGGAGGCATGACGCAACTCGTACAAGTCGCGGTAGCGGGAGGCGTGGCCGAGGCCGAGGAGATGCAGGGCATCCTCCTCACCGCCGGCATCGAGTCGGAGCTCCAGCCGGCGATCGACCACGACCTCGCGGTTCCCGACGACCCACC
>DAIOGR010000070.1:0-6715 GCA_036745155.1 Gaiella sp. | reverse complement strand
CGCGACGGCTGGTTCGAGCGCGTGACGATGAGCCTGGTCGTCCACCTCGTCGACCGGCCGCGGGCCTTCGCAGAGGCGACGCGCGTGCTCGCGGGGGAAGGCCGCCTCGCCATCGTCACCTTCGCACCGGCGCACTTCGACACCTACTGGCTCAACCCGTGGTTTCCGTCGATCGCGGAGCTCGACCGCAGGCGCTTCCCCGACGCCGACGAGCTCCGAGCCGAGCTCGCGGCGGCAGGACTCCCTCGGGTCACCGTCGTCCCGTTCGGCTGGGTGGAGGAGATCGACCGCGAGACGGCGCTCGCCCGCGTCCGCGGGCGCCACATCTCGACGTTCGACCTCCTGGGCCGCGACGAGATCGAGGAGGGCACGACCCGTGCCGAGCGCGAGCTCCCGGAGCAGATCGACGTGCGACTCGAGCAGCTCGTCGTCGTCGCTGCCCGCTGACCCCTGCTACTCCCGAACGAACGCGATCCGGGTCGAGCCTGCCAGACCCGCCGGGGACAGCTCGAACACACAGACGGAGGTCCCGTCCGCATCCGGCGGAGCAGCGATGCTGCCCTGCCAGAGCCCGTCCGGCGGCGGCGACACCACCCGGCGGGGAATCCTGTTCGCCGAGATCGCGATCGGCGCTCCCGACTTCCCGAGTAGCGTCAACTCGAGCCGGCCCGGCCCGCAGCTGTACACCGTCACGCGAACCGGTGCCGAGAAGTCGCCGTTTCCTCCCAGGCCCACCGTCAGGGTCTCGAGCCGGGCGGGGACGGCAACGCGCCACAGCGCAAGGCCCGACGCGACGGGGGTGGGAGCGGTCTCGGCCACCTTGACGCCGTCCAGGACGGCCGGCGTGGGAGCGGCGACGAGCGCCTCCGAGAGCGTGCTGCCGTCGCGCTCCCGCAGGATCCCGTCCGGCCCCGGCTCGACCACGCGCTGAGGGACGGCGCCGGACCCATGGGCTGCAGGGAACCTCACGATCGTGCCCACGGTGGTGTTCCAGAACGCCGTGCGCGGCACGGCAGGCCACTCGCGGTCTCCGGTGTTGAGAAGGGCCACCCGCTCGCCGGTGGCGGCGTCGTCGATCCACGTCCTGTCGGCAGCGCCGAACGCCTTCGCCTGCTCCTCGCGCGAGAGCTCCGCGATCGCGCGTGACGATCCGAGCGACAGGGCCGCCAGGCCGATCGCGACTGCGGCGGCCAGCACGGGCGCGAGCCGCGACGGCAGCAGCGCGAAGGCGGCCGCTGCCAGCAGCACCACCCCGGTCACCGCGCCCCGCACGACCGCGCCGTCGGCGCCGCTGACGAGATCCCGGAAGGTGAGCGACGTCAGGAGATCGTGGGCCCCTACGTCGGCGAAGAGCAGCGCCGGGGAGATCGCAGCCACCAGCGCGACCGTGAGCGCGACGATGGGTGCCAGCGCGCGCCACGGTCGTGCCGCGCCCCGTGCGAGCCAGACGCACAGTCCCAGCAAGAGTGGCGGGACAGCGGTCACGAGATAGCGCTCGGGCACGTAGGCGACGAACGAGGCGGCGAAGAGGGCCACCTCCAGCACGAGCCAGGCGACGTACGCCACGGTGGTGGCCAGAAACGCTCGCACCGTCGGATCGCGTTCTTCCGCCCGGGCTGCGTGCACGGCCAGCACGGCCGTCGCCAGGAAAGGAAACACGAGCGAGACGAGCGGGATGGCGCCGGCGGTGCGCACGAGCGCCCCGGTGACGTCTCCGCCGCCCGGCCTGTCGTCGCCGACGGTCTCGTACGCTCCCAGGAGGGCGCCCCACGTCACCGTGCGACCGGTGGCGAGCCATGCCGCGAGGACGAGGGCGGCGAGCGCGGCGCCCCCCGCCGCGTAGCGGCGGAGCGCCCGTCGGTCGCGGGCGAACAGCGCATTCAGCACGAGCGCCGTCGCGAAGGTGGGTAGCAGCACGAGTGCCTGGAGCCGCACGGCCGCAGCGAGCGTGACCGCCGCGAGCATCACACCCAGCCGGAAGAGCGTCGGCTCCTGCACCGCCCGCGCGAGTGTCAGGAGCGCCACGGCGACTGCCGGGTAGTAGACGGCCTCGCTCATGATCAGGCCCGAGTACGCGAGCGCGGGGGGGAGCACGGACAGGCCCGCGGCGACGAGCCCCAGCCCATCGCCGGCGAGCCTCCGTCCCCAGATGAAGACGGGCACGGCGACCACCGACATCACGACTGCCTGCACCGCCTGCACTGCGACGATGCCGGCCGCCGTGTCTCCCAGGGAGAGCGGGCCCCCCACGAGCGCCGGGTAGACGAGGCTGTAGTAGCCGACGGCGGTGCCGCGAATCGTCAACTCTCCGGTCTGCCAGAGCGACTGGCCGAGCAGCCCGTACGCCATCTCGTCGGGCGCCACCCAGGGAGCGTGGAAGGACAGGGCGGCGGCGAAACGCGCGCACGCCGAGACGACGACGATGGCGGCCACGGCGAGGCCCGTGTGTCGGGCGGCGAACGACACAGCGACATGATCCCACTCCCCGTGCGGGAGAATCATGTGCGGGTCGTAAAGATTCAGTGCGAGGAGACCGCCGGTCGATCCTCTACACTCGGCGAAACCCTTTAAGCCGGTTCAGCGAGGCCGGAAAGGAGCACGATGACGACGCATCTCCCGAGCCGGCCGGCGCCGAAGCTCTTGCTCGACGCCCAGGCCATCTCGCGCACGCTCTCACGGATCGCGCACGAGCTGATCGAGCGCAACGCCGACCTCGGGTCGCTCGCCCTCGTGGGCATCCACACGCGCGGCGTCCCGCTCGCCGAGCGGCTGCGGCGGCTCGTCGCGGAGCGCTCCGGCGCCGACGTCGACCTGGGCGCGGTCGACATCACGTTCCACCGCGACGACGTGCTCGTCCGCTCCGGCGGCGCCCCCCTGCATCCGCAGCCCGTCGTGCGTGGCACGGCCCTCGACTTCCCGCTCGAGGGCCGCACCGTCGTTCTCGTCGACGACGTGCTCTTCACGGGCCGCACGATCCGTGCTGCCATCGACGCCCTGCTCGAATACGGGCGCCCGGCCAGGGTGCAGCTCGCAGTGCTCGTCGACCGGGGCCATCGTGAGCTGCCGATCAGGCCCGACTACGTCGGTAAGAACCTGCCCACGGCACTGTCGGAGCGTGTCCACGTCCAGCTGCTCGAGGTCGACGAGATCGACCAGGTCCTGCTCGTCCCGGGTGAAGGAGAGCTCGATGGCTGACATCCGTCTCGCCGACGAGCGGGAGGCACCTCCGCGCCCGCTCCGCCGGCACCTGCTCGGCGTCTCCGATCTCCAGCGGGCCGACGTCACGCGCATCCTCGACACCGCCGCGACGCTGTCCCGGTCGCTCGAGCGCGAGGTGAAGAAGCTGCCGGCTCTGCGTGGGCGCCTCGTCGTCAACCTCTTCTACGAGTCGTCGACGCGGACGCTGTCGAGCTTCGACCTGGCCGCGAAGCGGCTCTCGGCCGACACCATGTCGGTTCGCTCCTCCGGCTCGTCGGTCGACAAGGGCGAGTCGCTCAAGGACACGGCGGTGACGCTCGCCGCGTACGACCCCGACGTGATCGTGATCCGGCACCCGCAGATCGGCGCACCCCAGCTCGTCGCGTCCGTCACCGGCGCGCACGTCGTCAACGCCGGCGACGGCAAGCACCAGCACCCGACCCAGGCGTTGCTCGACCTGCACACGATGCAGCAGGCGCTCGGCCGGCTCGAGGGCCTGCACGTCGCGATCGTCGGCGACGTCCTGCACTCACGGGTCGCGCGCTCGCTGATCGAGGCGCTGGCGCTCGTCGGCGCCCGCTCGACGCTCGTCGCTCCGCCGACGCTGATTCCCCGCGGCATCGAGGCGATGGGGTGCGAGACGACCTCCGACATCGCGGCCGTCGCGGCCGCCGACGTCATCTACGTGCTGCGCATGCAGCAGGAGCGGATGCTTGCGGGCGCGGCCTACGTGCCGTCGTTGCGCGAGTACACGGCGCTCTGGGGCATCACGCCCGAGCGGGTGCGGCCCGGCCAGGTGGTGATGCACCCGGGCCCCATGAACCGCGGTGTCGAGATCGATCCCCGTGTGGCCGACTCGGAGGCGGCGCTGATCACGAGCCAGGTGCGGTCGGGGCTCGTCGTCCGCATGGCCGTCCTCTACGACCTGCTCACGAGCGGGCCGGTCGAGGTTCCGGTGGCCCTGGAGGTCGCATGACGCTCTTCTCGCGCACCGGCGTGCCCGACACGCTCACGATCCGCGGGGCCCGAGTGATCGACCCTGCCGGCGGCCTCGACCAGGCGCTCGACGTGACCGTCGAGGACGGCATCATCACGCGGCTCGAGCCCGCCGCCGATGCCGCCCGCGGGCTCGTGCTCGCACCGGCGTTCATCGACCCGCACGTCCATCTCCGGACGCCCGGGCGAGAGGACGAGGAGACGATCGCCACCGGCACCGCGGCGGCCGCTGCCGGCGGCTACTGCGCCATCCTCGCGATGCCGAACACCGATCCGGTGGTCGACTCCGCGGCCGTGCTGGGCGCGCTCGTCGAGCTCGCCCGCGAGGAGGCAGTCGTCCCGACCGGGTTCATGGGCTCGATCTCGAAGGGCCTGCGGGGCGAGGAGCTGACCGAGATGGCGGAGCTCGCCGCGCTCGGCGCGGTGGCCTTCACCGACGACGGGCACCCCGTCACCTCCGCCGGCCTGCTGCGACGCGCGCTCCAGTACTCGGCCGTTGCACACCGCAAGCTCGCGCTGCACGAGGAGGAGCCGACTCTCTCGCGTGACGGCCAGATGCACGAGGGTGCCGTCTCCGCAGAGCTCGGGCTCGCGGGCTGGCCCGCCGTCGCGGAGTCGACGATGATCGGGCGCGACCTCGGCCTTGCTGCATATGAGCAGCGTCCTTTGCATATCATGCATCTCTCGGCGTCGGTCTCGGTCGAGGCGGTCAGGGCTGCGAAGGCACGCGGCGTGGCGGTCACGGCCGAGGTCACCCCACACCACCTCTGCCTCACCGACGAAGCCGTGCGCACCCTCGACACCAACGTGAAGATGAACCCGCCGCTGCGCACGGAGTCCGACCGCGCCGCGCTGCTCGAGGGCCTGCGCGACGGCACGATCTGCTGCGTCGCAACCGACCACGCGCCGCATGCGCGGCACGAGAAAGAGGCTCCGTTCGAGGAGGCGCCGTTCGGCGTGACGGGGCTCGAGACCGCGTTCGCGGCGCTGTACACCACGCTCGTCGAGCCGGGCGCGCTGCCGCTTCCGACGCTCCTGGAGCGCATGTCCGCGGGGCCGGCACGTGCGTTCGGCCTGCCCGTGCCCCGGATCGCGGAAGGGGAGACGGCGAACCTCGTCCTCCTCGACCTGGAGGCGCAGTGGCGTGTGACCGAGGACGGCTTCCGGTCGCGCTCCGTGAACTCGTGGCTGCTCGGCCGCACCCTCAAGGGGGCCGTCGTGAAGACGGTTGCCGGCGGCAGGGTGGTGCACGCCCTGTGAGCGGGTATCTCGTGCTGGAGGACGGGTCGGTCTTTCCGGGCCGCTCCGTCGCGGCCGACGGCGCGGCGTTCGGCGAAGCCGTCTTCACGACCGCCATGACCGGCTACCAGGAGACCGTCACCGACCCGAGCTTCGCGGGACAGCTCGTGTGCTTCACCGCGCCGATGGTGGGCAACTACGGCGTCGCCGACGAGCGGCTCGAGTCCGGACGCCCCTGGGTCAACGCCGCGCTGATGCGGCATTGCGGCGGCGACGAATGGGCGGCGTGGCTCGCCGCCAACGGGATCGTGGCCCTCGACGGTCTCGACACGCGCGCGCTCGTCGTGCGCCTGCGCGACGCCGGGGCGATGCGCGCGGCGGCCGTCGCGGACGAGACCGCACTCCCCGTGGTGGAGGCACTCGAGCAGGTGCGCACCCAGCCTCTGATGGAGGGGCAGGCACTCGTGTCGGCCGTCTCACGGGTCGAGCCGACCGTCTTCAACGAGGACGGGCGGGCCCGGGTGGCGGTGGTCGACTACGGCGCCAAGACCTCGATCATGCGGCGTCTCCGCGTGGCGGGCGCCGCGGTGACCGTGTTCCCGCACTTCGCCGATCCGGACGAGCTTGCCCGCTTCGACGGGGTGCTGCTCTCCAACGGGCCCGGCGACCCCGAGCCGTTGACCGCCGAGGTCGACGCGATCCGGGCCCTCCTCGGCCGCACGAGCGTGCTCGGGATCTGCCTCGGGCACCAGCTGCTCGGCCTCGCGACGGGCCACGAGACGTACAAGCTGCCCTTCGGGCACCGCGGCTCCAACCATCCCGTGCTGGAGCGTGCGAGCGGCCGGGTGCTCGTGACGAGCCAGAACCACGGGTTCGCCGTCCGCCCCACGGATGCGCAGGAGGCGACGCACGTCTCGCTCTACGACGGCACCGTGGAGGGATTCGACTTCGCCGACCTGAACGCACGCTCGGTGCAGTTCCATCCGGAGGCGGGGCCGGGCACGCACGACGCCTGGCCGATCCTGGAGCGCTGGGTCGCCGACCTCGTCGAGGCAGCCTGATGCCCGCCCGCCGCGACATCCAGTCGGTGTGCGTGATCGGCTCGGGGCCGATCGTGATCGGGCAGGCCTGCGAATTCGACTACTCGGGCTGCCAGGCGCTGAAGGTGCTGCGAGAGGACGGCTATCGCACGATCGTGATCAACTCGAACCCGGCGACGATCATGACCGACCCCGGCTTCGCCGACCGGACGTACATCGAGCCGCTCGACCTCGAGGGCGTC
>DAIOGR010000069.1:0-9258 GCA_036745155.1 Gaiella sp. | reverse complement strand
CGGCGTCGCCGCCGAGCACGAGCTCGAGACGGCCGCGGTCGTCGCCGAGGTCGTAGCCGACGACGGCGTCGCCGTCGTCGAGGACGCAGCGGGCAACCCAGGCGCCCAGGCAGCCGAGCGCCCCCGTGACCAGGACACGCTCAGGCAAGCGGCGCGTCCTGGTAGACGGTGACCGTCTCGGTGTAGAACTCCAGCGCGGCCCGGCCCTGCTCGTGCGGGCCCCAGGCGGAGCCTTTCAGCCCGCCGAAGGGGACGTGCACGTCCGCGCCGGCCGTCTGCGAGTTGACGTGCAGGATGCCCGCCTGCAGCTCGTTCGCGAACCGCTGCACCGTGTGCAGGTCGCGCGTGTACACGGCGGCCGACAGGCCGAACTCGACCGCGTTCGCCCGCTCGAGCGCCTCGTCGAGCGTGGCAAAGCGGTAGAGCGACGTGACGGGCCCGAACACCTCCTGGCACGACAGGTAGGAGCCGTCGGGCACGCCCTCGAGCAGGGTCGGAGCGATCAGGTAGCCCTCGTCGTCCGCCCGCTCGCCGCCCGCGAGGATGGTGCCGCCGTCGGAAACGCCCCGCTGGACGGCGGCCAGGATCTCCTCCATGGAGCCCGCGTTCACGACGGGGCCGACCTCGGTCCCGGGATCGGCGGGGTCACCCACGTTCGCTGCGGCGATGCGCGCGAGCAGCTGCTCGCGGAACGCGTCGTACACGGACTCGTGGGCATAGACGCGCCGCGTGGCGGTGCACTTCTGCCCGGCCGACCAGAAGGCGCCGGCAAAGGTACCCTCGACTGCGCGGTCGAGCTCTGCGTCGGCCATCACCAGCAGCGGGTTGTGGCCGCCGAGCTCGAGCTGCACGCGGCAGTTGCGCGCCGTCGCCTCGTTGCGGACGGCGTGGCCGACTGCGACCGAGCCGGTGAACGAGAGCGCCCGCACGGCCGGATTCCGGACGAGCTCGGCGCCCGCCGTGGAGCCTGCCCCGGTCAGCACGTTGAGGACGCCGGGCGGCAGTCCGGCCTCGGCGAAGCACTCCGCGATGTGCAGGCCGGTGCGCGGGGCCTCGTAGCCGAGCTTGAGCACGACGGTGTTGCCGTAGATGAGAGCAGGCGCGAGCTTCCAGACGGGGATCGCAACCGGGAAGTTCCACGGCGTGATCAGCCCGACGACGCCGAGCGGCCGCCGGCGCGTGTAGAGCGTCTGGTTCGCGACGGAGGGCTCGTACACCTCGCCGGCGGGCCGGTACGCCTCGCCCGCCGAGTAGCGCAGGATCGCCGCCGCTCGCGCCGCCTCCATGCGTGCTTCGCGCAGCGGCTTCCCCATCTCCGCCGTCATGTCCTGCGCGATCCGCTCCACCCGTGCCTCGATCGCGTCCGCCGCCTTGAAGAAGAACGCCGCCCGGGCCGGCGCGGGCAGGCCGGCCCAGGACGGGAACGCTGCGGCGGCGGCGTCCACGGCCGCCTGCGCGTCCCCGGCTCCCGAGGCCGGGTAGGTGCCGGTCACCTCGGACGGGCGCCACGGGCTGTGCTTTTCGTACGTCTCGCCGGAGAGGCTCGGACGCCACTCGCCTCCGACGTAGTTGCCTGCAAGGGCGCCGGTGAGCAGCTCGGTCATCGGGGGCTCCTTTCCAACAGCTCGGTGGCGAGTGCGACAGGGTTGGTCAGCGTGCCGATCTCCGGCACGTGGATCTCGACGACGTGGCCGGGGAGCAGCGTGAAGTCGTCGGGCGGCACGAGGCCGGTGCCGGTCAGCAGCACGCTGCCGGGCGGCACCGGATTGTCGCGCACGAGCCACGAGACGAGATCGGTGAACGAGCGCTTCATCTTCGACGTGGAGGTCTCACCCGCAAAGAGCTCCTCGCCCGCCGCAGAGACGATGCGCAGGTGGAGTGCGAGCGGCGCGTCCCAGTCGTCGGGCACGTAGACGGCGGGCCCGATGGCGCACGCTGCCGCGAACACCTTGGCCTGGGGGAGGTAGAGCGGGTTGGCGCCCTCGATGTCGCGCGAAGAGACGTCGTTCCCGATCGTGTAGCCGACGATGGAGCCGTCGTCGCCGAGCACGACGCCGATCTCCGGCTCGGGCACGTTCCACGTGGCATCCGAGCGCACGGCGACGGGGCTGCCCGGCCCGACAGTCCGTCGGCAGCCGGCATCCTTGAGGAACAGCTCGGGCCGGTCGGCGTCGTAGACGCGCGCGTAGACGTCGCTGCCCGACTCCTCGACGCGCGCGTCGCGGCTGCGCTCGTACGTGACTCCCGCGCACCACACCTCGGGCGGCTCGACGGGGATGAGCAGCTCGTACGGAGGAGCGAGGGCCAACGTCCTCAGGTCGCGGATCTCGGCCGCCGTGCCCGAGGCGGTGCGAACGTGCCCTCCCTCGACGACGCCGTCCTCGACGCCGCCCGGCCCGGAAAGGCGGACGTGCAGGCTCAGAAGACGGCCCTGCCGCCGGAGATGTCGTACGTCGCGCCGGTGGAGAAGGAGCACTCCTCGCTCGCGAGCCAGCAGATCAAGGCCGCCACCTCGTCGGCCTTGCCCATGCGTCCCATCGGGATCCGCTCCACCATGTAGTCGACGTGCTGCTGCGACAGGCCCTCCAGGATCGGGGTCTCGATCACCGCGGGGGCGATGCAGTTGACGGTGACCCCGGTGCGGGCGAAGTCCTTGCCGACGGCCTTCGTGAGCGCGATCACCGCCGCCTTCGACGCCGAGTAGGCCGCGGCCATCGGGTTGCCTTCCTTGCCCGCGATCGAGGCGACGTTGACGATCCTGCCGTAGCCGCGCTCGGCCATGCCGGGCGCGACGGCGCGGTTGCACCAGAACACGCCGTCGGCGTTGATCGCCATGACACGCTTCCACTCGTCGTCGCTCACGTCCTGCGTGCGCAGCGAAGCGCCCGGAATGCCGGCGGAGCAGACGAGCACGTCGATCGGGCCGAGCTCCGACTCGGCGCGCGCAACGGCTGCGTCGACGTCGGCGGAACGGGAGACGTCGCCCTGGAGGGCGAGCGCCCCCTCGGGGCCCTCGCCGCTGAGGTCGAGCGTCGCCACGTGGGCGCCTTCGGCGAGCAGGCGGCGCGCCGTGGCGGCTCCGATGCCGCTCGCCGCTCCCGTCACGAGCGCCACCCGTCCGGAGAATCGATCATCGTTTGTCATCGCGCGCCAAGCCTATCGGTCTGCGCGAAACGGGTTCAGCGGTACGTAAGCTCTGATCCCATGGCATTCGACCCTGCCACCGACTACCCGCTCGGCGCGCGGCGCCCGGACCTCGTCGAGACACCTTCGGGGGTGCCGCTCGAGGAGGTCACGCTCGCCGCCGCCCGGGCCGGAACCCTGACGGCCGCCGACGTTCGTGCCACCCCGGTGACGCTGCGCCGGCAGGCAGCAGTGGCCCGCGCCGCCGGCCGCGCCCAGCTCGCGGACAACCTGGAGCGTGCCGCCGAGCTCGCCTCCGTTCCCGACGACGAGCTGCTCGAGATCTACACGGCGTTGCGTCCCGGCCGCTCGAGCGCGGCGCAGCTCGAGGAGCGGGCGGCCCGGCTCGACGAGCTGGACGCCGCCAAGACGGCCGCGTTCGTGCGGGAGGCCGCCGCCGCCTACCGGGAGCGAGGCCTCCTTGCCGGGTAGGAGCTCCGACCGCTTCGCCTCACGCGCGGAGAAGGAGCTCCGTCGCGAGCTGCTCGTGTCGCCCGTGCCCGAGCTCGGCCTCGTGGCCGCAAACGGCCCGAACGACCCCGACCCCGAGCTCGTGGTCGAGGGCGGGGTCGTCACCCGCCTGGACGGCCGTGCTGCGGCGGAGTTCGACGTGATCGACCGCTTCCTCGTCGCGCACGGCCTCGATCTCGGCATCGCCGTCGAGGCGATGGGCCGCTCCGACCTCGCGATCGCGCGGATGCTGGTCGACGTCGACGTGCCGCGCGAGGAGCTCGTCCGGCTCGCCCGGGGTCTGACGCCGGCGAAGCTCGCTCGCGTCGTCGGCCTGCTCGACCCCGTCGAGCTGATGTTCGCCCTGAAGAAGCTGCGGGCCCGTCGCGCCCCCGGCAACCAGGCGCACGTGACGAATCTCAAGGAGAGCCCGGCGCTGCTCGCCGCGGACGCCGCCGAGGCGTCCGCGCGAGGCTTCGCCGAGCTGGAGACGACCGTCGGCGTCGCGCGCTACGCCCCCCTCAACGCGATCGCCCTCCTGGTCGGCTCCCAGACGGGCCGGCCCGGCGTGATGACCCAGTGCGCGGTCGAGGAGCGCCGCAACCTCGAGCTCGCGATCCGCGGGCTCGTCACCTACGCGGAGACGCTCTCCGTCTACGGCACGGAGCCCGTGTTCGTGGACGGAGACGACACGCCGTGGTCGAAGGCCTTCCTCGGCGCCGCCTACGCCTCGCGCGGCGTCAAGGTGCGCTTCACCTCCGGCACCGGCTCGGAGGCGCTGATGGGCTACGCGCAGGGCATGTCCATGCTCTACCTCGAGGCACGCTGCATCTCGGTCGTGCGGGCCGCCGGCGCGCAGGGCGTGCAGAACGGCTCGATCTCGTGCGTTGCGCTCGTGCTCTCCGTGCCCGGCGGCACACGCGCGATCCTGGCCGAGAACGTGATCGCGGCGTGGCTCGACCTCGAGGTGGCGTCCGGCAACGACGCCATCTCGTCCCACTCCGCCATCCGCAAGACGGCGAAGCTGATGGGGCAGTTCCTGCCCGGCACCGACTTCGTCACGTCGGGGTACTCGGTGATGCCGCGCCGCGACAACACGTTCGGCGGCGGCAACTACGACGCCGACGACCTGGACGAGTGGCTCACGATCCAGCGCGACTGGCAGGTGGACGCCGGGATCGAGCCGGTCGCCGAGGACGAGGTGACGCGCGTGCGCGACCGCGCGGCGCGCGCGATCCAGGCGGTGTTCGACGAGCTGGGGCTGCCGCCCGTGAGCGACGCCGAGGTGGAGGCTGCGACCTACGGCTACGACTCGGACGACATGCCGGATCGTGACCGCGCCGCCGACGTCGAGGCGGCCGACCGTGCCCTCGAGCGGCAGGTGTCCGGCCTCGACGTCGCGCTCGCGCTCGACCGGCGCGGGTTCGCCGACATCGCGGAGGCGATCGTCGACATGCAGCGGCAGCGCGTCTCGGCCGACTACCTGCAGACGTCCGCCGTGATCGACCCCGACGGCCTCGTGCGCTCGGCCGTCAACGACCCGAACGAGTACCTCGGGCCCGGCACCGGCTACCGGCTGGAAGGCGCGCGGTGGGAGCTCCTGCAGGCGCTTCCCCACGTGGCCGACGCCCGTCAGCTGGGAGCGGGCGACCAGGGCGGAGCACCCGTCGTCGCAGCGGTCGGCCAGGCGAGCAGGGGGGACGACCCGCTCGAGGTCGTGATCGCGGTCGGCCCGGCGTTCGCGGACGGCATCCGCGAGACGATCTCCGGCCTCGGTCACCGCGACGTGCTCGCCGCGATCGTCGACGGCGTGCAGGACGCCGGGGCGGCGGCCCGTATCGTGCGTGTCCGCCGCAGCGCCGACGTCGCCTTCATCGCGCACGACGGCGCGCGCCTCTCCGGCTCCGGCATCGCGCTCGGGATCCAGTCCAAGGGCACTGCGGTGATCCACCGGGCCGACCTGCAGCCGCTCGACAACCTGGAGCTGTTCGGGATGTCGCCGCTCTACACGCTGGACTCCTATCGTGCGATGGGACGCAACGCGGCCGGGTACGCCCTCGGTAAGCGCGTCGGCCCCGTGCCGACCGAGCTCGACAACTTCGCGCGCGCGAAGCTGATCGTGCGCACGACCTTGCTGCACGCGCGCGAGACGCAGGCCGTGGTGCCGGGCGCGGCACCCGTCGAGCTCGCGCTGGCGCGCTCCGCCGTGTCGTAGTGCGCAGGTGGGTCGTAGTGCGCTGAAACGGAGAGAGGGTGTCTCCCGAAAAGGCAGGGGAGACACCCTCTTGCTGTTGCTTGCCGGGGAGACACCCCGCATGCTGCTCTTACAGCAGGCCTTCGGCGCGCTGGCGCTCCTGCAGGGTGCGCTCGGCCGCGTCCTCCTCGCGGAACAGCCGCAGCAGCAGCCAGACGATGGCAGCGAAGAAGACGAGCGCCTGCTCGGTCGTCATCAGGATCCCTCCGAGGTTCTGGTCCTGTGCCGCGGAGATGCCCCACAACCGCTCGGGCCGGCTCTCGTAGTAGCCGTAGACCGGTGGCGCGAACGTGAGGGCGAGCCCGAGGAAGGCGGAGAAGACGAAGGCGGCGAACACGTAGGCGATCCGCGCGAGCGTGGCGACCGAGCGCGGCGCGTCCGCGAGCACGGGCCACCAGAAGAGGAGGCCGATGGCGATCATGAACGCGTGCTCCGCGTTCAGGAGCACCGGGTTGCGGAGCGCGACGTCGTAGACGCCGCCGAGGTGGACGACGTACCAGCCGACGAGCCACACCGGGAAGGCGACGACCGGCCGCGTCACGCTTGCGAACCAGCTGCCGCCGCGGTCGGCAACGGCTGTCCGCATGGCCGGCGTGAGGCCGAGGATCAAGAGCGGCGGCGCCCAGTCGGAGATGATCACGTTCTGCAGCAGGTGGAAGAGCACGAGGTACTCGACCGCGATCGTCTCGAGCGGCGAGTTGAGTGCCGCCACGATCATCAGCACGCCCGCCCCGAAGACGAGCGCCGGGACGGCGCCCGGCCGCTCGCGGCGCCACGCCCGCACGTACGCCGCCAGCACGACCGCGGCCGGCACGACGAAGAGCGGCTCGAAGGTAAAAGACCAGGGCGACGGCATCGGCGGCGGCTCAGCCTGCCGGCTGGCCGTGCGGCGACGGGATGCCGGACTCCGCCTGCTGCCGGCGGGAGGCCCGCAGCAGCAGGACGAAGGCGAGCCCGACCGTCGCCGTCTGCTCGAGCATCATCACCAGGCCTGCGAGCTTCTGGTCGGTCAGGGGGGAGAGCCCGAGCAGCCGCACCGGCTCGTCCTCGTAGGTCGAGAACAGCGGCCGGAAGTCGAAGAGGATGATGTAGGCGAGGATCTGTCCCGTCCAGAAGACGAGCGCCGTGTACCCGAGCCGCTCGCTCAGGGTCAGGCGCCGGTGGCGCGACGGGTCGATGATCTGGGTCCACACGAGCAGGCCGCCGAGGACGAAGCTGAGGTGCTCGAGGTCGTGCCAGAGCCGGTTGTGCAGCGCCGCCTCGTAGAGCGCCGGGATGTGCCAGCCGACGAGGACGGCGACCCACACGGCGTAGCTGATGCCGGGACGCAGCAGGAAGCGGAGCAGGCGGCGCAGCGGGGCAACGCGGGCGAGCGGGGCGAGCAGGTTGCGCGGGAGGAAGAAGACCGTGAGGGGGCCGCGCACGGCGAGCAGGCTCAGCGCGACGCCGAGGTCGGCGATCAGCACGTGCTGCAGCATGTGCACCGACTGCAGGTACCGCTCGCCGATGCGGTCGACGGGGGAGACGATCGCGAGCACTGTGACGAGCACTCCTGCGACGAACAGGGGGATCCGCGTCCACGGCGCGAGGTCGGCGCGCCGGAGGCGCAACCGGCGCCACCCGTGCAGGAAGAACGCAATCGCGACGATTCCGCCGCCGAGCACGAGCGGCTGGAACGACCAGGCGCGCCAGAGGTTCTCGGTCGCGAGCACGTCTGTCACGTGCTCAGGCTACGTCACGCCCGGGCCCGGACGGCACGCGCTGCGGCCCGGCCGGAGCGGATCGCCCCCTCCATGTGCATGTGGCCGATTCCGGCGAGATCCGTGCAGGCCCAGTGGATCGGCCCGACCGGCCGGGTCAGGTCGGGGCCGTGACGCGACAGGCCGCCGATTCCGAACGTGGCGGCGTAGGCGCCGCGCGTCCATTCCTCCGCCGACCAGTCGCGCTCGACCACGTCGATCGCCTCGAGCGCACGCGGCCCGAAGAGCCGTGCGAATCCGTCGAGGACGAGGCGACGGCGCTCGGCCGCGTCGAGCCGCTCGGTGGCGCGCGCCTTCTCGCCGGCCAGGAAGGTGCAGAGGACGCCGGGCCTGCCTGCGGGCGGCGTGTTGTCGTACACCTCGCGCACGAGCTCGTACGGCGCGAATCCCTCCCCGGCCAGGCCGTCTGCCCGCCAGAACGGCTCGTCGTAGACGGCGAGCACCTTGATCACGTCTCCCTGGGTCAGCGCCTGGTGCAGCCGCATGCGCCACGCGGGCAGCGCCGGCTCGTAGCGGATCAGCCCGGCGACGTTCGGCGGCACGGCCACGACGGCGGCGCCGGCGCTGACCTCGAGGTGCTCGGAGGTGACCGAGACCGCGTCGTCCGACCAGCGGAGCGAGCGAACGGGCGCGCTCACCACCACGCGGTCGCCGAGCCGCTCGGCCAGGCGGAGCGGAATCAGCTGGGAGCCCCCGACGACGCGCGAATGAAGGCACAGGTCGGGCTCGAACAGGTTGGCCACGCTGCCGGCACCTGCCACGGTCGCGAGCGCGCCGAGCAGCGAGAACGTGTCCGCCGGCTTCGTCATGTAGCCGCCGGCCATGAAGGCGCGCAGGAGGTCGCGGGCCAGTGTGTCGTCCACCTCGGCGGCGAGCCACTGCTCGAAGCTGATCGCGTCGAGCTCCGTCGCGCGTGGGTGGGCCCACGGCGCCTCCGGGTCGAGCTCCGCGACGAGCGCGTCGAGCTTGCCCACAGCTGCGTCGTACGCACGCGACGAGGCCGCGCCGAGCGGTGCCTCGTCGCCGTGGTAGCGGTGCAGTACCCCGTCGGCGTCGAGGTAGACGTGGTCGCCCTCGCGGTAGCTGTGGAAGAGCTCGAGCTGGAGCTCGGCGAGCAGGGCGTGCATCTCGCTCTGGTAGGGAGCCACCCACTGGCCGCCGAGCTCGTTCGGCTCCCCGCCGATCTGGGTGTTGAGCACGCGACCGCCCACGCGGTCGCGTGCCTCGAGCACGACCACCTCGCATCCCGCCGCGACGAGCTCGGTCGCGGCCACGAGGCCGGCAATGCCGGCCCCGACGACGGCGACGTCAGCTTCTCTCCGTTGCATCCCCGCTTCTCCTGACCCGACGGTCAGGGAATCCTCTCACACGACGGGGCTACGCCGGCCCCGGCGGCATCTCCCCGACCGGCCACGGCTTGCCGCCGAGCCCCCAGTTCTTCGGGTCGTGGCCCTCGACGATCACCCAGGTGTGGTCGCGCAGGCCGGGGTGGACGGCGTCACAGAGTGCGTCCGTCATCCCGGCGATCAGCTTCTCGCTCACCTCGGGGGTGACGCGGTAGTCGAACAGCTCGACGCGGATCAGCGGCATGGTTCCTCCCGGAGTCGTGGT
>DAIOGR010000068.1:5612-9332 GCA_036745155.1 Gaiella sp. | reverse complement strand
GCGAGCACGCGGACGACCGGCGCGAGCTCGGCGAGCCGGCCCTGCTCGCGGCGGATGCCGAACATCTGGATGCCGTGCACCCCCGACGCGTCGCGTCCGATCAGCAGGCGGCTCCACTCGTGGGCGCGCCGCGCGGCCGCTTCGGCGGCCTCCAGGTCGCCGTCGCAGAGCGCGAGCGCCGAGGTGTAATGCTCGGCGACGTGCAGGCGGAACGGCTCGTGCAGCATCCGGGCGAGCTCGAACAGCCGGGCCAGCGCGTCACGGGCGCCGGCGTTGTCGCAGAGGCTGACGAGCGACGGCACCAGCCACCAGAGCGCCTCCGCCTGGATCTCGGCGTCGCCGAGCTCCTCACCGATCTGCGCGGCCTCGGTGAGCATGGCGTGGATCTCCTCGCTCGACCTCGAACCCCGCGACCAGTAGGCCGACGAGAGCACCCATCCGAGCGCGGGGCGGTCGCCGAGCTCCCGCGCCATCGCGGTCGCTTCGTCGCGTGCGACGCGGGCGACCTCGTACTCGCCCCTGAAGTCGAGCGCGCGGGTGAGCGCGCCCAGCAGCCGGACGCGCAGCTCCGACGTCCCTTCCCCGACTGCCGTCGCGGCCTCGCGAAGCAGCTCGACGGCGCCTTCGTCGTGGATCGCCGGCCGCCAGCAGGCTTCCTCGAAGCCGATCGCGGCGCGGGCGAGCAGCTCGGAGTCGTGCAGCGCCCGTCCGATCGTTGCCGCCTCGCGGAAGGCGTCGAGCGCCTCGACCGAGTGCCCGGCCCGGTGCGAGGCGTAGCCGAGGTCGAGCTGAACGGTGCCGCGCTCCCGGCGATCGTCGATGCCGAGCGTCAGGGCCGTGCGCAGGCGCTCGGCCGCCTCCTCGAAGGCCAGCCCTGCCGACGCCGACTCGGCGGCGAGCAGGTTGTACGAGACGGCCCGATCGCGCTCCCCCACGGGTGCCGCCTCGGCGTAGTGGTGCGCGAGAGCGGCGAGCCGGCCTCGTCCGGCCCCGGCTGCGGGCTCCTCCTCCAGCGCCCGCGCCACGCGCAGGTGCAGCCCGGCGCGCCGGGCAGCCGGGACGCGGTCGTAGACCGACCGGCGCACCAGCTCGTGGGCGAACCGGTAGGCGAGGCGCCGGCTGGGTGCCTCCTGGAGGAGGCCGCTGCGCACCGCCTCGTCGATCGCGTCGAGCAGGACGCCTTCCTCGAGCGCGGCGGCGCGGCGGACCGTGTCGAGCTCGAACTCGGCCCCGATCACGGCGCCGAGCTCGAGCACCTCCCCGGTCGCCCGCGGGAGACGCGCGAGGCGGTGTGTGACGACCTCGCGGACCGTCTCGGGCGTGCCGATGTCGTCGACCGGGTGCCGTAGCCGCACGGCCAGCAGCCCCACCTCGAGCGCCTCGGAGTCGACGAGGTCGCGCCAGAGCTCGGTGAGGAGGAACGCGTTCCCGTCCGTGAGGCCGAGGATCGCCTCCGCCACCTCCCGTGTCCCCTCGGCGCCGGTGGCCAGGCGCACGAACTCCGACACCTCGTCGTCGTTCAGCCCTCCCAGGCGCACGCGAACGACGCCCTCCGACCGGGCGACGTCGACCAGGGTCTCCGCGAGCGCCGGCGACATGTCCGCCTCGAGGTCGCGGAAGGTGGCGACGAGCAGCACCCGCGCGGCGCTGCCGGCACGCACCAGGTGGCGGACGAGCAGCAGCGTCGGGACGTCCGCCCAGTGCACGTCCTCCAGCACGAGCAGCACGGGGGCGCGCCTGCCGATCGCCGTGAGCAGGTCCGTGAGGGCCGTGTGCAGGAGATGGCGCTCGGCGTCCGAGTCGGCGGCGCGGGGCGGCGGCAGGCCGCCGACGAGGTCGGGCAGGTCGGGGAGCAGGCGCGTCAGCTCGCCGCCCCCCGACCCGAGGTCGGTTCGCAGCGCGGACGGGTCGCAGCCGCGCACGAAGGGGTCGAGTGCTTCCACGAGCGGGCCGTAGGGCGTCGCGACGACGGCGTCGCAGGCCCCGTAGAGCACGACGGCGCCCTCAGCTGCGAGCCCCGTCGCGAGCTCGCGCACGAGTCGGCTCTTTCCAGCCCCCGGCTCGCCGGAGATGAGCGCTGCGCGCCGCCCCTCGGCGGGCGCGCGCGGGAGCAGGGCGCTCAGGGTCGCAAGCTCGCGGGAGCGTCCGGCGAACGGGAACGACGGTGGCAGGCGCAGCGGCCCCGGGAGAAGGTGCGCGTCGATAGTCAGAACTGATTATCGACCCGTCGGGGGCAATGTGTGAAGTCGGTCAGACCCGGTCATGACGGCGAGCCGCCGCCGCCGTACCCTCGAACGAACCACGAAGCCAGGAGGAAGCCGTGAGCACGACCGTTTCACCAGCAGGCGCCGCGCGCGCCGAGCTCCACGCATTCGCCGGCGAGCTGATCGGACCGGATGACGCGGGTTACGACAGCGCGCGGGCGCTCTTCAACGCCATGATCGACAAGCGGCCGGCGTTGATCGCCCGCTGCGCCGGCGCCGACGATGTCGCCGCCGTGATCCGTTTCGCACGGGAGCACGATCTGCCGCTCGCGATTCGCGCCGGCGGCCACAACGGCGCCGGTCTCGCGAGCGTCGACGGCGGCGTCGTCTGCGACCTCTCCCTGCTGCGCGACATCTCCGTCGATCCGGGCACCCGCACCGTTCGTGTCGGCGGCGGCTGCCTGTGGGGCGAGGTCGACGCGGCCACCAACCCGCACGGGCTCGCCGTGCCCGCGGGCATCATCTCGACCACGGGGGTGGCGGGGCTGACGCTCGGCGGCGGCCACGGCTACCTGAGCCGGGCCTACGGGTTGACGATCGACAACCTGCTCTCGGCGGAGCTCGTGCTCGCCGACGGGACGCGCGTGACCGCGAGCGCCGACGAGCACCCCGACCTGTTCTGGGCGATTCGGGGCGGCGGCGGCAACTTCGGCGTCGCGACCGAGTTCGTCTTCCGGGCCCAGCCGGTCGACACGGTGGTGGGAGGCCCCACGTTCTGGGCGCTCGAGGACGCGGACGAGCTGCTCGCGGCCTACCGCGAGTGGCTGCCCTCGGCGCCGCGCAACGTGATGGGCTTCTTCAACTTCCACACCGTTCCGCCCGGCCCGCCCTTCCCGGAGGAGATCCACCTGCGCAAGGTGTGCGGGGTCGTCTGGTGCGTTGACGGCACCGACGAGGAGGCGGAGCGCGCCATGCAGCCGCTGCTCTCCGTCGCGGAGCCGCTCATGCACGGTGTCGGCCGGATGCCGCTGCCGGCGTTGAACAGCGCGTTCGACGGGCTCTACGGCCCGGGTGACCAGTGGTACTGGCGCGGCGACTTCGTGAAGGAGATCCCGGATGAGGCGATCGCGCGCAACCGGGAGTGGAACGACCGCATGCCGACGTTCAAGTGCGGCTCGCACCTGTACCCGGTCGACGGGGCGGTGCACGACGTGCCGGCGGAGGACACCGCGTTCGCCTACCGCGACGCGACCTGGTCGCAGGTCTTCGTCGGCGTCGATCCGGATCCCGCCGGGGCGTCCACGGTGCGTGACTGGACGATCGGGTACTGGGAGGCGCTGCACGGGTACTCCGCCGGCGGCGCGTACGTCAACTTCATGATGGAGGAGGGCCAGGCCAGGGTGAAGGCGACCTACGGCGGGAACTACGACCGCCTGGCCCAGGTGAAGGCGACGTACGACCCGGACAACGTGTTCCGCGTCAACCAGAACATCGAGCCGGCGGGAGCCTAGCCGCC
>DAIOGR010000068.1:0-5512 GCA_036745155.1 Gaiella sp. | reverse complement strand
GCCGCCCGGCTGCCGCTACCGCGTGATCGCCCGCCGCAGGCCCCACGCCGCGAGCGCCACGGCAACGGTTGCGAAGCCGAGGAGCACCCCTACCTGCGGAAGGACGGCGGTCCAGCTCTCGCCGCGGTCGACGAGCAGGTGGAACGCCTCGTTGCCCCAGGCGTGCGGCGTCAGGTCTGCGATCCGTCTCATCGTGGCGGGGAACACCTCGAGCGGCACCATCGAGCCGCCGAGTGCCGCGAGCGTCATGCCGAGCAGGAGTGCGACGGCGCCGCATTGCGCGCTCGACCGCGCGGTCGCGCCGAGCAGCGTCCCGGCGCCGGCGCCGACGAGGCAGAACGCGACGATCACGAGCGTCGCGCCGAGGGGATCGCCCCAGTCGACCCCGAAGAGCAGCGCTGCGCCGGCGACGATCAGCAGCGCCTGCACGAGCGCGATCGCCAGCCGTGCGAGCAGCTCGCCGGCGACCACCGTGCCGACGGAGGTCGGTGTCGCGAGCATGCGCCGCGAGACGCCGAGCCGGCGCGACTCGAAGAGCCAGATCGCCGCGTTCAGCGCGTTGAGGAACACGAACAGCAGGAGCTGGGAGCTCGCGCTGGCGCCGAACCGCTGGTCGCCGCTCGACGCGCCTCCGGCGGTGCGGGAGCCGACGCTGACCCCCGGGGTCGCGGCGACCGCGGCGTCGGCCAGCGCTTCGCGCCGCCCGGCCGGCCCGACGCCGCGGGTCAGCAGGAACGCGGCGGCGCGTGCGCGTGCTCGCTCTCGCGCGGTCGCCGCGTCGACGGTCGCCCGCAACTGCTGGGCCACGCCGGTCGGCAGGCCCACGTAGCGGAGCGCCACCGTCGAGCCGCCGGCGAGGGCGCCGTCGACGGCCCGGGGGATCACGAGCCCGGCGTCGACCCGTCCCCGCGCGACGGCCTCGGTGAGCGCGCCCTCGCTCGCGTAGCGCCGCAGCGTGATCCCGTCCTCAGCCTCGAGCAGGCCGAGAATCCGCGTCGTTCGCGCGCCCGAGCCCTCGCTGACGACGCCGAGCCGTGCCGTTCCCTCGCCGCCGAACGCCGCCCCGAGCAGGAGGATCACGAGCAGAGGGAGGACGAGCAGGAAGAACACGTTGGCGCGCCAGCGGACGAGGCGCCGCAGCCCGGCCTCCGCGATGACGAGGGCCTTCATCGGCCTACCAGCCTCCCGGAGCGGAGCATCGCCGCGCCTCCGACGACTGCAGCGATGGCGAGGAGGACGAGGGCGGCCGGCACGGCTCCGGCGGCGCCCGCGCCCCCGGTCAGCTCCGCCAGCCCACGCGAGAACCACGCGTGTGGCGTCAGCAGGCTCAGGCGGGCCGTCAGGCCGCCGACGCGATCGAGCGGGAAGAAGGCTCCTCCGAGCATGCCGAGCACGAGGGCGACGATCGACTGCCAGGTGCCTGCCTGGTCGGCGGTGCGCGCGAGCGTGGCCACGAGGGCGGCGACGGCGGTCGCGGCCAGCACGCCCGCGACGACCAGGAGTGCGACCCCGAGCGGATTCCCCCACGAGGCACCGATCAGGAACGTCGTCGCGACGACGAGCACGGTCATGCTTACGAGCCCGACGACGACGCTCGTGAGCAGCTTGCCGGCCAGGACAGCCCGCGGGCCGATCGGTGCCGCGAGCAGCCGTGCGAGCGTTCCCTGCTGGCGCTCCTCGAGGATGCTCGTGACGCCGAGCTGGACGGAGAAGAACAGGAAGAAGATGGCCATGCCGGCGGCGTAGAAGGTGGTCGGGTCGAGCTGTCGCTCCTCCGTGGAGACGTCGACGACCTCGAGCGGCGCGGGGACGCCGTGGGCGGCGGCCGCCAGCGCGCCGGCGTCCGCCGGATCGGCCCCGGCTGCGATCGCGGCGCGCACGGCGACCTGGACGCTGGAGACGTCTCCCGCCCAGGCGCCTGCGATCGAGCGCGCGACGAGCGCGCCGAGCGGGGCGTCGGGGCTGCCGATCACCTCGACCCGGGCGGGTTGCCCCGCCGCGACCGACCGCCCGAGGCCCGCCGGCAGGACGAAGGCGGCATCGATCGTCCCGCGCTCGGCCAGCCGTTCGGCGTCGGCGGCGCGGGCCACCTGCCGGAGCCTCACCAGTCCCTGGCGCTCGAGCCCGGCGAGCACCTCGTCCTGGAAGGATCGGGAGGTTGCGCTGCGGTCGGCATCCACGACGGCGTAGCGGAAGGTCACATCGCCGTTCGTGGCGTCGCCGAGGGTGAGGCCGAAGACGGCGGCGAGCGCGAGCGGGATCACGACGGCGACGAGGAGCGCGGAGCGGTCGCGGAGCCGCCGGCGCAGGTCGTTGGCGCAGATGAGGAGCGCCGCGTGCACGTCAGTCGCGCAGGGCGCGCCCGGTCAGGTGGAGGAACACGGTCTCCAGGTTCGGCTCGCGCACTTCGACCGCGTCGAGCCGGGCGCCGCTCTCCGTTGCGCGCCGGAGCAGCTCGGGGAGGAGCTGCCGCGCGTCGGCCACGACGAGCTCGATCGCGTCGTCGGCGACCTCGGCACGCTCGACGCCCGCCGCCGCGGCGAGAGCGGCGGCGGCCGCGTGGAGGTCGCCGCCGCCGGCGAGCCGGACACGGTCGTGCTCCCCGACGAGCGAGATGAGCTCGCGCCGCGTCCCCTCCGCTTTCAGCTCGCCCGCGTCGAGGATGCCGATGCGGTCGCAGAGGCGCTCGGCCTCTTCCATGTAGTGGGTCGTGTAGAGGACGGCCATCCCTTCCCGGCCGAGGGCGTCGACGCTCTCGAGGATCGCGTTCCGGCTTTGCGGGTCGACGCCGACGGTCGGCTCGTCGAGCACCAGCAGCTTCGGGCGGTGGAGGAGCCCGAGCGCGATGTTGAGGCGCCGCTGCATGCCGCCGGAATACGTGTCCGCCCGGTCTTTGCCGCGATCGGCGAGCCCAACCAGCTCGAGTGCCTCGTCGCCGCGCCGTGCGGCCTCCGCGCGCGACAGCCCGTAGAGACGGCCGAAGAGCCTGACGTTCTCCCGGCCCGAGAGGTCGGGGTAGAGGGCAAGCTCCTGTGGCACGTATCCGATCAGCTTGCGCGGAGCGACGTCCCGTGTCGTCAGCTGGTGCCCCTCGATCTCGACCGATCCCTCGTCGGCGCGGAGCAGGCCGCAGACGATCGAGATCGTCGTCGTCTTGCCCGCGCCGTTCGGGCCGAGCAGCCCGTACGTCTCGCCCGGCGCGACCGTGAACGACACGTCCCGGACGGCCTCGATCTCACCGAAGCGCCGCCGCAGGCTGCGGCACACGAGCGTCGGCTCCGGCTGTGCGCCCATCGAGAGATGATCGCGCGGGCGGGACGAGACGTCATCGTGGCCGCCACTGCGGTGCCTGCGGTTCTCCCGCAACGCGACGCGCGCAGCGGAGCGGAGGCCGTAGCGGTGGCCAGTGCGGCGTCTCGTACCGTTGCACCGGAAACCCCGGGCGCGCGAAAGCGCGCCCCTTCAGGATCACGCTGGTCAGCTGCGCAGCAGCTGACCAGCGTGCAACCAGCATCGAGTGCGGCGTCTCACAACGTACGGTTCTGGTCGAACGGTGTGAGACGCCGCACTACGTGCCGGGTGCGCGGATCACGGGGAGGCCGGCCGCCTCCCAGGCGACGATCCCGCCGTCGACGTCGTTGACCGCGGTGAAGCCTTTCGCCGCCATCAGCGCCATCGCCTGGCCGCTGCCGTGGCCGGAGCGGCAGTAGACGACGTAGGTGGTGTCCCGGTCGAGCGCACCGATCCGGTCCGCGAAGTCGGCGGCGTAGAAGTCGATCAGCTTCGCGTCCGCGAGGTGCTTCTCGGCGTACTCCTCGGGCGTCCGCACGTCGAGTACCTGCACGTTGCCGGTGGCGACGAGGGCCTGCGCCTGCTTCGGCTCGAGCAGCTCGACAGCAGCCGCGGGGGCGGTGGCGGTGGCGTCGGCCGTGGGGGACGACGAGCCTCCGCACCCGCCGAGCGCGAGCGCGAGGCCGGCCAGGGCCAGGGCAGGGAACGTTCGTCGGAGGCGGCGCTGCACGAGGTCATCTTGCCAGCTCGCTGCTGCCGCTGATCCCGCCCAGCCGCGGCGTAGGAGACGTGGTGTTTCGTCGATCGGCCCGTCCTACGGCCGCGCTTACGGCGTCGCGAGTGGCCGTTCCTCGATCAGGTCGGGGAGGTCGGTCTCGCTGATGTCCTGCGCCAGGCGCGCTTCGATCAGGATGTTGCCGACGCTCAGGAAGTGCCCGAAGGATGGGGAGTGGCTCGAGTCGTTCAGGTCGTAGCCTCCCGAGCACGCGAGCCGCAGGGTTGCCGGGCTCGCGAAGGTGCCGTAGGCGAGATACGACTTGCCCAGGGTGCCGAACGAGTCTGCCGGGTACGTGTCGTTGGTCGAGACGTGAGGCAGCGGGCCCGAGTCGGTCGAGAGCGCGCAAGAGGCGCCGTTGGCCCCCCCGTGCCGTGCGCTGATCACGTAGCTGCCGGCGGGCACGGTGAGCGAGGCGATCGTCTCGTCGTTGAAGGCGGGCGGGAAGGTGCCGGCCTGGTAGGAGCTGAGGCTGAAGGTGCCGCGCCGGACGACGTACACCTTGCTCGGGCCTGCAGGCCCAGGCGCCCCGTCCTGTCCCGCCACGCCGGGGGATCCCGGTGCTCCCTGAAGGCCTTGGACGCCCTGCTGCCCTTGGGGCCCCTGCGGGCCGGTCGCCCCTGTGGCGCCCCTTGCGCCTGGAGCGCCGGGGCTGCCCGGATCGCCCTTGTCCCCGGGCGCGCCCTTGGGCCCGGGAAGGCCGGGCTGCCCTGCCACCGGCCAGGAGAGCGGGATCTCCGCTTCGCGGCAGGCCGCGGGGCTCGAGACGACGCGCAGGAGGCCGCCCTTCTTCTGCTTGCACGCGACGATCGCCCCGGCCGTGCCGGGCTTCGACTGTGCGCCGGCGACCGAGGTCGCAAAGATCGCGGCCGCCAGAAGCCCGATGGCGAAGACGAATCGTCGACTGCCCATGCACAACGTGTCGGCCTCTCGCAGCCCCGGCCTGTCACCTGTTCGGGGGACGACCCATGAACGCTTCGGTCCTGGCGGAACGGCCGGTGACGTTTCGGGAGCGAATCGACGGGTATCACCCCGTGGCTTGCCGAAAACACCCGAGAAAAGGAGATCGCATGTACATCGGAGCCGGAACAATCCTCGTCATTCTCGTCATCGCGTTGCTCGTCTGGCTCCTCTGATGCCTTTGACTCGAAGCGCCGAGAGCGAGAACGAGGAGGAGCAAGGACGCCTCGGCCCGGACCGCGCGCCTGCCCGGGCCGAAGGCGACCCGGGCAGCACGGGCGAAGACGGTAACGGGGAGACGCGCGACCCGCGCACCACCGCCGCCGTCGAAGAGCAGCGGCGATTCGAGCGCACGATGACCGAGCGCGGACTGCTCCAGGAGGACGGATCGCTTCGGCTTCCGTCCGACGTCGTCCGGCATGAAGAGCCTCCTGGTTCCGAGCAGTCCGCCGGTTGACGGGCGACACGATCAAGACCAATTTCGGT
>DAIOGR010000067.1:0-9443 GCA_036745155.1 Gaiella sp. | reverse complement strand
CGTCGGAGGGCGGCTCGTCGAGCTCCTCGGCGTAGCGGCGGCCGTCCCAGACTGCCGCTGCGATCGTGCCCGGGCTCCACGCGTCGCCGACGAGACGGACAGTGGGGCCCTGCCTGCCCGCGAGTGCGGCCGCCAGCTCGTCGGCCAGGGCATCCTGCGGCAGCCGGGCGGTGACGAGGACGAGCGCGTCGCAGGCGAGCTCACGCTCGCGCCCGGTATACGCGCACTCGGCCTGCGCGCTGCCGTCCGCCGCGCCCACGAGTGCGTGTGAGGTGAGCGGCTCCACGCCCAGCTCGAGCAGCCGCCGCTGGATCCGGTGCTGCTCCATCGTGTTCACCGTCCACTCGGACACCCGCGGCGCCGGAGTCACGAGCGTCACCTCGTACCCCTCGCCGGCGAGCAGCTCTGCCAGCACGCCGCCCATCGTGTAGTGGTCGTCGTCGAAGAGCACGACTCGCCGGCCGGCCGGACGTGCTCCGGCGAGGAGATCGTCGGGAGTGAGGACGGAAGCGCCTGCGAGCGGGAGCGGACGCGTGTGCCAGCGCCCGACGCCGTCGTCGCGCCAGCGGGAGCCGGTCGCGAGCGCGACATGCTCGAAGTCGTAGGAGAGGATCTCCCCGGCTGTCAGCGTGCTCCCGTACGCAAGCTCGACGTTGGGGAGGCGCTCGAGTTGTCCCTTCCGGTAGTCCGCGACGCGGATCCAGGCGGCGAGCCCGGGCAGGCGCGCCTCCCGTACGACGCGGCCGCCGAGCTCGTCCGTCGCCTCGGCGAGCACGACGCCGTAGCCGCGGCGGCCGAGCGACATCGCCGCCTCGAGGCCCGCGGGCCCGCCGCCGACGACGAGCACGCCGGCGTCCGTCGTCTTCGGCCTGATCCGCTCGGGATGCCAGCCGCGCCGCCACTCCTCGCCCATGCTCGGGTTCTGGGTGCAGCGGATCGGGGTCGGGAGGTGGTCGCCCGTGACGCAGATGTTGCACCCGATGCACTCGCGGATGTCCTCGAAGCGCCCCGCTTCGATCTTGGCGGGCAGGAACGGGTCGGCGATCGAGGGGCGCGCCGCGCCGATCAGGTCGAGCACGCCGTCACGGATCATGCGCACCATCGTGTCGGGTGACGTGAAGCGCCCGACCCCGACGACGGGCTTCGTGGTCAGCTGCTTCAGCCCCTTGACGTACTCCTCCTGCGCGCCTTCGCCGGCGAAGCGAGAGGTGATCGAGTCGAAGTCCCATTCGCCCACCATGAAGTCCCACAGGTCCGGGAGCTCGCCGACCAGGCCGAGCACCTCCTCGATCTCCGCGCGCTCGAGGCCGGCAGCGCCGACGAGCTCGTCGACGCAGATCCGGCAGGCCACCGCCGCCCGCCCGTCGACCTCCTCGAGCGTCTCGTGCAGGATCTCCCGCAGCAGCCGCGCCCGGTTCTCGAGGCTGCCGCCGTAGTCGTCCGTCCGGTCGTTCGTGCGGCGCGAGAGGAAGTGCTGGATCGTCGTCAGCCCGTGCCCGGCGTACACGTAGACGAGGTCGTACCCGGCGCGGAGCGACCGCGCGACGGCCTGCCGGTGCCAGCGGCGCAGGTCGGCGATGTCCTGCGCGCTCATGCGCCGCGCCTGCACCGGATCGGTGCCGGTCGTGGGCAGGTGCGCGGGGCCGAGCGGCGGGCGGCGAGTCCAGAGATTGGAGGCGTTCATGCCGCTGTGGACGAGCTCGATCCCGGCGAGCGAGCCGTGCTCGTGCACCTTCGCCACGAGCAGCTCGTGCGCGGGGACGTCCGCGTCGTCCCAGATCCGTCCCTCCACGTACGGGCTGACGTCGGTCGTGTGGTGGATCTCCACCTCCTCCGTGCACACGACCGCCCAGCCACCCTCTGCCTTGACCCCGCGCATGACCGCGTGCGCCGTCGGATCGCGGTGTCCCATGCCGTTGCAGTGCGGCACCTGGAAGAAGCGGTTCCGGGCCGTCACCGGGCCGATCGGCACCTGTTCGAAGAGAACGTCGAAGCGAGGGTCGCGCATGAAGAGGGAACGATCTCAGATCTCGCCCCGAAACGCAGACAGGGCGGCCCCCGAAGGGCCGCCCTGCCTGCGAGGGAGGGAGGCGGATCAGCTGTGATTCGGGCCGTCGTCCGCCCCGTGGCCACCGCGGTCGTCGCCGGGTGCGTCGTCGGCGCCGCGACTACGGCGATCGGTGCCAGCGGCCGTGGCCGCGCCCGCCGTCGCCTTGGCGGCGGGCTTGGTGGCGTGCCGGACGTGGCCGGCGGGGTCGTCTCCACCATGGCGAACATGGCCGACGGGATCATCCGCGCCTTGCCTGGCCTGCGCGGCGACCGGGACGGCGACCGCAAGCGCCGCCATCAGGGCGAGCAGCGTAGCGAGCTTCTTCATCGTGTTCCTCCTCGTGAGGGGTTGCTTGACGACGCCACTGTGTCGCAGCGCTGGTCCGGGTCTCAATGGGACATTGGTCGTACGACCGTGGCGTCCGTCGGTGGTGTCCCGCACGAGAGCGGCGGGCTCCTGCGGATGGCAGGTCACGGACGATGCGCGAAGCTGGAGGGGATTCGATCCGTGCGCACGCCTCACGCGCCTCGTGGGAGCGGCCGCGCACCAGGAAGGAGTGGTGACTCATGACCACCGCACCCCAGGTGGTCCCGTCCCGGCCGACCTCGAGCCTCGGCGCCGGCAAGATCGTCCTGACCGTCGTCGGGGCGCTCGTCGCCCTGATCGGCATCGGCCTGCTCGCGGGCGGCGGCGGCCTCGTCTGGGCGAACGCCACCCAGCGCGACGGACAGGGCTTCTTCACGAGCGAGAGCTCGCGCTTCACGAGCGACGGCTTCGCGCTCACTGCCGAGGACATCGAGCTTGCCCGCGGCGTGCCCGACTGGCTGAGCTCTCCGGGCGACCTCGCGACGTTCCGCGCGCGGGGCACCTCGGCGAACGGGAAGACGCTCTTCATCGGCGTCGCCCCCGCTGCCGCGATCGACGACTACCTCCAGGGAGTCGCGCACGACGAGGTCACCGACCTGCACATGGACGGGTGGAAAGGGCCCCTGTCGGCCGACTACCGGCCACAGGCGGGCGCCGCGCCCGGGACCCTGCCGATGACGCACGCCTTCTGGAACGCGATGGCGACGGGAGCAGGCGAGGTTTCGCTGACCTGGCCGGTGCAGGAGGGCACGTGGTCGATCCTCGTCATGAACGCGGACGGCTCGCGCGGAGTCACCGCCGACCTCAGGCTGGGCATGAAGGTGAACTTCCTGGGCTGGCTGGCGACCGGCCTCGCCGCCGCCGGCTCGCTGCTTCTGATCGGTGGCGCCGCCATGGTCTTCTTCGGGCTTCGTGCTCCCGGCGGCGGCGTCGGGGGCGGGGCGGCAGCCCTGCCGCCGCCCGGAGTGCCCGGCCCGCTGCCGCTGGCGGCCGACGAGGGAGCCGGGTATCCCGCGACCCTGAGCGGAGAGCTCGATCCGCAGGTGAGCCGCTGGCTGTGGCTCGTGAAGTGGCTCCTCGCGATTCCCCACTACCTCGTGCTCGCGTTCCTGTGGTTCGCCGTGGTGCTGCTCACCGTGGTGGCGTTCTTCGCGATCCTCTTCACGGGCCGCTACCCGCGGGGCATCTTCGACTTCAACCTCGGCGTGATGCGCTGGACCTGGCGGGTCGCCTTCTACTCGTACAGCGCGCTCGGCACGGATCGCTACCCGCCGTTCACGCTTGCCGACGTCGACTACCCGGCGCGGCTCGACGTGCCCTACCCCGAGCAGCTCTCCCGCGGGCTGGTGCTCGTGAAGAGCTGGCTGCTCGCGATCCCGCACTACCTCGTGCTCGCCGTGCTGATCGGCAGCTGGGGATGGGGGTTGACAGACCGGTGGGTCGCCGCGTGGCCGGGCCTGAACGGGATCCTCGTGCTGATCGCCGCCGTCGTGCTGCTGTTCACCGGCCGCTACCCGCGCGAGATCTTCGACCTCGTCGTCGGCATCAACCGCTGGGCTCTGCGCGTCGCCGCGTACGCCCTGTTGATGCGCGACGAGTACCCGCCGTTCCGGCTCGATCGCTGAGTCGGGCGAGCGGGAGGGGTGGTGCGACCACCCCTCCCGCCGGTGGGGCGGGTGAAGCTGCTCGAGGCCGACGGCCACGGGTCAGTCGGGCGGTGGCGTGGCGCCGCTTCGCCCGAGGTTCCAGCGCGGGGCGGTGCGCATGATGCGTCGCTCGTGGCGGCCGATCGCACGGGCAAGTGAGCGGCCTCCCTGTGGCCGGAAGAAGAGCGCAACGCCGACCTGGGCGAGCGCGAGGTACGTGATGATCATGACGGCGAGGACGGCGAGGAACGAAAGCGGCAGCGCCTGGAAGCCGAGCAGGCGCGCGAGTGGCCCGACGTAGGGGATCGCGACTCCGAGGACGGCGCAACTGAGCGTGGCGATCAGCAGGGGGCGGCTCGGGCTGCTCTTGAAGAACGGAACGCGGCGGGTGCGGATGACGAAGATGACGAGTGTCTGAGTCGCCAGCGATTCGACGAACCAGCCGGACTGGAACAGGCTCGGGCCGGCGTGGAAGACCCGCAGCATGACCGCGAAGGTGAGGAAGTCATAGACGCTCGAGATCGGCCCGAAGAAGGCCATGAAGCGTCGGATCAGGCCAATATCCCACTGTGAAGGGCGTGCGAGCAGTTCCTCGTCGACGTTGTCGGTCGGGATCGTCATCTCGCTGACGTCGTAGAGGAGGTTGTTGAGCAGGATCTGCGTCGGCAGCATCGGCAGGAACGAGAGGAACAGCGAGGCGCCAGCAGCCGAGAACATGTTGCCGAAGTTCGACGAGGTCCCCATCAGGACGTACTTGATCGTGTTGGCGAAGATCCGCCGGCCCTCGACGACGCCGTCAGCGATGATGCCGAGGTCCTTGTCGAGGAGGACGACGTCGGCAGCATCCTTGGCGACGTCGGCGGCGGAGTCGACGGAGATGCCGACGTCGGCATCGTGGAGCGCGATCGCGTCGTTGACCCCGTCACCGAGGAAGCCGACATCGGTGCCGAGGCTGCGCTGCGCGAGGATGATGCGCGACTTCTGCTCCGGCGTCACCCGTGCAAAGACGGTCGTCCCCGGAATCCGTGCGAGCAGAGTCGCGTCGTCCATCGCCGCGATCTCGGCCCCGGTGAGAATCGTGCCGGGGTCGAGGCCGACCTCGCCGCACAGATGGGCCGCGACCTGCCCGTTGTCTCCCGTCACGATCTTGACGGTGATGCCGAGACGGTCGAGACGGGCGAGCGATTCCGGGACATCAGCTTTCGCCGGGTCGGTGAAGCAGAGGAATCCGTCGAGCGAGAGATCGCGCTCGTCGTCGCCGCCGAGACGCTCGACCGTGGCCTCACGGCTCGCTACGGCGACAGCGCGCACACCCGTGGAGAACAGGCCGTCGAGGGTTCCACGGGCTTCGGCGGGCACCGCTCCGCAGCGGGCGAGCACAGCTTCAGGGGCTCCCTTGGTGACAATCAGCCGTCGCCCCTCCGGCAGCTCGACAAGGACTGAGGCCAGCTGTCGCTCGTGGTCGAACGGCAGGCTGTCGAGGACGGGCCAGATACTGCCGCCCACGCCTGGCTCTGTGGCGGCCCAGAGCGCACGGTCGAGCTCGTTCCCCGCCTTGTCGCTGCACGCGAGACCGAGGTCGCGGACACGGTCGTCGGGCTCACCAAGGCAATCGAGTGGTCGACTGAAGGAGATGTGGCCTTCGGTGAGGGTGCCGGTCTTGTCGGTGAAGAGCACCTCGACGTTGCCGAGGTCCTCGATGCAGACGAGGCGCTTCACGATCACCCGTCGTCGTGCCAGCCGCCGTGCGCCGGTGGCGAGGCTGACGGTCACGATCGCCGGCAAGAGCTGCGGGGTCAGCCCGACGGCGATCGCGAGTGCGAACAGAGCCGACTGGAGGACAGAGCGTCCCAGTCCGACGTTGATCAGGAAGATCGAGCCCGCCAGCAGCGCGGTGACTGTCGCCAGAAGTCGAGAGAAGGCCTGGAGCCCCTGCTGGAACGCGGTCTGCCCCTGACGCTCCCCCAGGCGCAGGGCAATCGCGCCGAACGCAGTGTTCGGGCCTGTGCAGACGACGAGGCCGCGCCCATCCCCTCCGCGCACGAGGGTTCCCATGAACGCGCAGGACACCAGATCGAGTGGCGAGTCGCCCGGCGGCCGCACGTCTGCCGTCTTGACGGAGAGCTGCGACTCACCCGTCAGCACGGACTCGTCGCACTCGAGCGCGTGTGCCGACAGCAGGCGCAGGTCGGCAGGCACCACGTCGCCGACACGCAGGTGCACGACGTCACCCGGAACGATCTCGGTGACGTTGACCTCGACCGGCTGCCCGTCGCGTTCGACGAATGCCAGGTGCCGGATCTGGGAGTGCAGAGCCTCGACCGCTTTCTCCGACCTGTACTCGTTCAGGAAGCTCAGGCCGACGCTCATCGCCATGATGGCGCCGATGATCAGCGCCTCCGTTCGATCGCCCACCACGGCCGAGACGACGGCCGCGAAGAGGAGCAGGCCGAGGAGGTAGCTGCGTACCTGGCGAACGAGCACAGACAGCGCGCTGACCCCGCGCGAACGCAGGGCGTTTGCCCCGTACAGGGCGAGACGCCGATGTGCCTCCTCGCCCGAGAGGCCCGCTTCGTCAGAGCCGAGGCGGGCCAGTGCGTCGGCAGCAGGCATCGCGGCTGCTGAGGCAAGGTCGAGCTGTTGAGGCGTGTTCAGTGCCGTCTCTCTAGCTTGCCGATCCGAGGGTCGAGTTGGAGAGGCCGCGTGGAGGCCAGAGCTGCGGGGATCCCCGTCGTCGCTGCGTCGCAGCCGCAGCGCGGTACCGGCGAGCCGTCCGAACCTGTACGTTCGGAGGATGGCGCCGTCGACCCTGCGAGGTTTCCGGCTTGTGGTGGTCGGACCATATGAACTGGAGCAATCCAGGTGAGATTGCCTCGTGTGAGACGACGCTGGTTGCGCTTCGCGGCGCCCCTGGCGGCGATGGCGGTGCTGCTAGGCGGTGGGGGGCTGGCGGCGATCGAGACGCAGACCGTCGGCGACTACGGTGACGGGTTGCTGTGGGCGCTTTCGTTGATGACGACGGTGGGCTTCGTCGGTGGGCTGCCACACACGGTGGCGGGCAAGGTGATCGCCGCGGGGCTGATGCTGTGTGGGTTCGGACTTCTGGCCATGACGACTGCCGCTGTCTCGTCCCTCTTCATCAGGGATGACGAGGTGCCGGAAGAGCAGCGTGAACAGGCCTTCGAGACCGAGGTGCTCCGTGAGCTACGTGCTCTGCACGCACGGCTCGACAATCTCGAGAGACGAGATCGCTGATCCCCTTCCACGGGTGGCCAGCCTCGGGCCGCGATCGGGTGGCGGCGGACGCGCGAGCACGACGGCTCCGGCTCCGCAGCATCCGCGGGGTCAGGGTTCAGCCCCGCCGAGATGGGCGATCGTGGCGCCGTCGGCCGAGTCCGACTCGTGCCGATCGACGAGGGGGTGGCGGCCGAGCTCCTCGCGCACGGCGGCACGCACCGCGCCCGTGCCGCGCCCGTGGACGATCCGCACGGACGGCAGGCCCGCGAGCGCGGCGTCGTCGACGAACTGCCGTGCCGCCTCACGGGCCTCCTGGGCGCGGCGGCCGCGCACGTCGAGCTCGTCGCCGACGTCTCCGCGCGCGCTCGCCACCACCCGGACGGCGGGCGCCGGAGGCGAGACCGAATCGCGGCTCCGCTGCCTGCCCGGACGTAGGCGCGCGAGCGGGATGCGAACCCTGAGCCCGCCCGGTCCCGTCACCTCGGCCTCGTCGCCCTCGACGGCCGCGATCGTGCCGACGACGCCCAGGTCCGGTGCCTCCACCGGGTCGCCCGGCGCGAGGGGCTGCAGGACGGGAAGCGGCTCCAGCTCGCGCAGCGCCCGCTCGGCCTGCAGGGAGCGCTCGGAGGCGGCTCCGAGGCTGCGGTCGCGGTCGCGCCCGGCCTCGCCCGCCGTCGCCGGCTGCGACCGGCGCCGCTCGCGCTCGTGGCGCTGCGCAGCGCGGATCTCGTCGCGCAGCGCCCGCAGTTCCGCACGCGCCGCGGCGAGGTCGCGCTCGGCGCCGGCGACGGCTTCCTCGCGGGCACGAGCTGCCGATGCGCGCACAGCCTCGATCTCGCCTGTCAGCTCCGTCTCTCGTGCGCGCAGGCGCGCCGACTGGCGGGCTGCCTCGTCGTGCTCGCGCGTCGCCTCCGCCAGCGCGTCCTGTGCCTGCCGCTCGACCGTCTCGGCCTCGGCCAGGAGCTCGGCGATCTGGAGGCGCTCGGGGGCAATCCGCGCGCGCGCGTCCGCCACGACGCCCGGGTCGAGGCCGAGCCGCTCGGCGATCCGCAGGGCGTGCGACGTGCCGGGCCGGCCCAGCGCGACCTGGTAGACCGGCGCCTGCGTCTCGAGGTCGAAGCCCGTCGCCGCGTTCGCAACCCCTGCCGTCGCGCTCGCCCACTCCTTCAGCTCGGGATGGTGGGTGGTCACCGCGGTCAGTCGCGCCTGGCCGGCGAGGCGGGCGACCAGCGCCTGGGCGAGTGCCGACCCTTCGACCGGGTCGGTACCGCCGGCCAGCTCGTCCAGGAGCACGAGCGACCGCGCGGTGGCCGCGTCGAGGATCGCGACCACGGTGCGCAGATGGCCGGAGAAGGTGGAGAGGCTCATCTCGATCGACTGCTGGTCGCCGATGTCCGCCAGCACCCGGTCGAACACGGGAAGTGTCGCCGCCGCAACGGGCGGGCGGAGCCCGGCCTGGTGAAGCAGGGCCGAGAGGCCGAGCGTCTTCAGCGCCACGGTCTTGCCGCCGGCGTTCGGCCCGCTCACCACGAGCGCGCGGAGCTCCCCCAGATCGAGGTCGATCGGCACGGCCGAGGCGGCGTCGAGCAAGGGATGCCGGGCGCCGAGCAGGCGTACCTCGCTGCCGATCTCGACCGGAGCACCACCCCAGCGTCGTGAGAGCGCCCCCCGCGCGAGTGCGAGGTCGAGCGCGCCGGTGGCCTCGACGAGCGCGACCAGAGCGGCCCGCTGCTCGCCGACGAGGCCCGACAGCTCGCGCAGGATGCGCTCCACCTCGTCGCGCTCGGCGCCGGCCACCTCACTGAGCCGGTTGTTCAGCTCGACGATCGCGAACGGCTCCACGAACAGGGTCTGACCCGACCCGGACGCGTCGTGGACGATCCCCTGCACTTTGCTACGGGAGGCGGCCTTGACGGCGAGCACCGGCCGCCCCGCCCGCTCGGTGACGAACTCCTCCTGCAGGTGCTCGTGGAGAGCGCTGCCTCGAGCGAGCCGGCCGAGCTCGGCGATCACGCGCTGCCTGCCGCCGCGGAGCTCCGAACGCAGCGACCGCAGCAACGAGGAGGCCTTGTCTCGCAGATCCGAGCCGTCCTCCTCGACACAGCGCCCGATTGCGTCCGCGAGCTTCTCGAGCCCGGGGTCGA
>DAIOGR010000066.1:0-9537 GCA_036745155.1 Gaiella sp. | reverse complement strand
TGACGTCGCTCGAGGCCATGATGTCGCCGTGGATCTCGAGCGCGACGACGACGCCTTCCGAATCGGCGACGTCCGCCAGCGCGCCGATGTTGGCGAGGAACGCGCTCTCGTTCTCGTCCGCCGACTGGTGGCCGCCGACTGCGGTGTTCACGATCGGAAGGCCGTACTCGGCGGCCCACCGCACCGCCTTGATCCCGTGAGCGAGCCCGTCTGCGGTCGTCAGGTCCGAGTGCCCCGAGAGGCTCACTGCCTCGAGCCCGTGACCCTCGACCTGCCGGCGTGTCTCGGCCGGTGAGGTGCCAAGGTCGACGTGCTCCGTCCAGCCGGGCACGGCGGACAGCTCGACGTAGCGGAAGCCGGCAGCTGCGATCCCGGCGAGCGCCTCGTCGTGTCCATAGGTGTGGTACGAGTTCGTGTGCCCGGCAAGTGGGTTGTGCATGAGCGCCTCCGATGATGGTTGGGCGCCCTGCCGATGCAGGGCGCCCAAAACCTTGGATGACCTACAGCGGCAGCCCCTTCGGGATGACCGTCTTCTGGAACGCCGCGCTCACCTTGAACTTCTTGGCGTCCGCCTGCGCCTGCGCCTTGTCGGCCTTCGCGTTGGCCGGCTGCACGAGGTCGTTCGTGAGCACGTCGGCCACCGTGAACTTCTTCTTCGTCTGGCCGAGCTTCGCAACGGCGTTCAGGTACTTCGTCCAGGCCGCCGGGTAGTGGTAGCCGTAGAGGTGCGGTGGTAGACGGCGTGACGTCCCGTATCCGCTCCCGAGCTGCAACATCGAGACCAGCGCCACTTGAGGAGTGATCGCCTTCTGCAGGGACGGGTACCGCTCGTAGGTGATCTGGGCTGCCGCCCGCGGGTTCGCTCTGGCGAACTCGAATCCCATCACGGCGCCTGCGAGGAAGCGGGTGTAGGCGTCGACCTTCTGCGGGTTGTCGAGATCGGCCTTCCGCACCTGGTAGCTGTTCGAGGGCCCCTTCGAGCCCCACTCCGACCCCACCAGGAACTTGAGGTCACCGCTCAGCCCGAAGCCGGTGATGCCTTGGATCTGTGCCCTGAGACCTTCCCACGCGAGCCCTACGTCGGCGAGACCGAGGGATACAGCCTGCACCCACTGCGGCCCGAACTCCCGGTACTTGACGGTCTTCGGATCAACGCCGACTTCCGCCAGCATCGGGTCGACGATGCTTTTCGCGCCGATGCTCCAGAGCGCGATCGATTTCCCCTTGAGCTGGCGCGGGTGGGTGATCTTGCTTTTCGCCGGAAGGACGAAGTCGAACACCTGCGCTGGGTACTGCTCCCAGACCGAGTACACGGGAACGCCGGCGTCGAGGGCCGAGGTGAGGACGCCCGGTGAGGCGTAGCCCATGTCGAACTGGCCAGCGGCGATCTGGGGCAGGCTGCCCGCGCCGTCGCCAGGGTTCAGCTTGGCGTTGATGTTGAGCGCCTTGTAGTACCCCATCACGATCGGGATGACCAGGTTGTAGTCATCCATCACCTCGAGCGTGCCTCGCGGCGCGACCCAGCGGACCGTGTCCACCGCGCTACGCCTCGTTCCTGCCGCCTTGACACTCGGCCGTGCGGCCGCCGCCTCGACGCCGAGACCTGCGAGAGCAGTTACTCCCACCCCTGCAACCACGCCGCGCTTCAGGAGCCCGCGACGGCTGACACCCCGCTCCCCGAACGGTGTTTCCTCCATTGCCTGTCCCTCCGATCTGTACTGTCGCGCGCCGCCGGCTAGGTCTCCCAGCTGGCCCAGCGCTTGCCGATGAAGTAGAACACGAAGTAGATGGAGAGTCCAAGAGCCTCGATGATCAAGAGCACCGCACCGAAGTTCTCCATGCGGATCAGCGACGAGAAGTAGATGAGCTGGTGGCCGAGCCCGCCCTGTTCGCTGGCCGAGACCATCTCGCCGCCGATGGCCGTCAGCAGGCCGAAGATGGCTCCGACCATGTAGCCCACGATGATCATCGGCAGGGCGAGCGGAAAACGGACTTTGCGAAACACCTGGAACGTGCTCGCCCCGTAGGAGCGCGCGAGCGCGATCTTGGCGAGATCGGTGCGGCGGAAGCCGGTCGAGGCGTTGATCAGCACCATCGGCCCTGACGCGAGGGCGACGGCAGCGATGATCGGCCACATGCTGACGCCCCGGATCAGGCTCAGCCGCAGGAACGGGACGAGCGCGAGCATCGGTGTGACGACGAGGATGATGATGTACGGGGCCACGACCTTCTCGACGAACGGCTTCTGCGTGATCACCGCCGCGAGGATCAGGCCGATCGTCGACCCGATGGCAAAGCCGACGAAGAACTCCTGCAGCGTCACCCAGAGGTGCTGTCCGTACTGGAGCCAGAAGTCGTCCGTGAGGGCGCGGACGACTGCGGTCGGCTTCGGGAAGATGTATGTGGGTGTGTCGGTCAGCCGCAGGATCGCTTCGACGCCGAAGAAGACGCACACGGCGATCGCCACCACGGTGCCGATCTCGAGCGCGCTCTTCGCGCCGCGGACGGACGTCAACCCGGTCCAGTCGACGGGGCCGTGATCGTGGTGGGCCTTCCCGTCCTCGAACGACGGGATCTCGTCACGCAGTTCGGGCGGAACGGCGCTCACTCGACCTCCACCGTGTGCCGGCCGCCGGACTCGACGATGTGCTTGATCTCCTGAATCAGCTCGATGAACTCGGATGTGAACGTCATGTCCACGGTTCGGGGCCGTGGAAGCTCGATGTCGAAGATCCGCGCCAGCCGTCCTGGTCGGGGTGTCATCACGACGACGCGGTCAGCGAGGAAGATCGCTTCGCTGATGTTGTGCGTGACGAAGACGATCGTCTTGCTCGTCTCCGACCAGAGACGCATCAGCAGCAGGTTCATCTCGTCGCGAGTGAACGCGTCGAGCGCGCCGAACGGCTCGTCCATCAGCATCACGCCGGGGTCGGGAGCGAGGGCGCGGACGATCGAAGCGCGCTGCTGCATCCCGCCCGAGAGCTCGCGCGGGTAGGCGTTCTCGAAGCCATCCAGCCCCACCTCTCGGAGCAGCATCTCGATACGCGCCTTGTCGACGGGTCGCCGCTTGATCTCGAACGGGAATTCGATGTTCTTGCGCAGGTTGCGCCAGGGCAGCAGGTTCGCGTCCTGGAACATCATCCCGATCTCCCCCGGTCGCGGCCCGGTGATGGCGGTGCCGTCGAGCAGGATCTCGCCGCGGGTCAGGGCGTGCAGCCCCGCCATCGACCAGAGCAGCGTCGTCTTCCCGCAGCCGCTCGGCCCGAGAATGCAGACCAGCTCGCCGGCCGTGACCTCGAGCGAGAAGTCGTGCAGCGCGTGCACAGGGCCCGTCTTCGCCTCGTACGTCTTCGTCGCGCCGCGGATCTCGAGCTTCGCGGACCCGTCGACAGCGCTCAAAACCACCCCTCCTCGTCGGGGTTGGCGTACTGCATGAACTCGACCACGGCGCCGTCGACGACAGCGAACGCGACGGTGAGGAAGCCGTCTCCGACATCGAAAGGCTCGGCCAGAACGTCGAGACCCTCGATGGCAGCCGAGACGTCGTCCACGCGGTAGGCGACATGGGGCTCCGTGCGCAGCGGACCCGTCACCGGTGTGTCCGGCTCGAAACGGAGCCACTCGACGTTGAACGGGTGCTCGCGAGGGCTCGTGACCCACACACGGGTCGCCTCGACCCAGCGCTCACCGGGCCTCGCCGCCTCGGTGACGAGGCCGATGTGATCGAAACGGGAGCGGGCGAACTGTGGCATCAAACCAGGAGCACGGGCGGGGCTTGCAAATTGATAGGAAGGGTTAATAACATGGTCGCACGCAAGAGTCAATGACACATCGCATGCCCGCAGGCTCACCGCGACTGCTCCGCCGACTGAACTCGGCGGCAGTGCTGCGTGCCATCCGGGCAGGCGCGCCGATCTCCCGCACGGAGCTGGCGCGAGTGACCGGGCTCTCGAAGCCCACCGTCAACGGCGCCGTGGAGCTCCTGCTGGAAGCGGGGTACCTGACGGAGCGCGTTGCCGACATCGACGACGGCGCGCGGCGCCCCGGCCCGCGCGCCCGGTTGCTCAGCTTCCGCGGTGACCTCGGCCACGTGCTCGGCATCGACATCGGAGCGAACAAGGTGCTGGTCGTCGTCGCCGACCTCGCCGGTGAGGTGCTCGGGACGATCCGGCACCGCACGAGCGCCCGCGAACGTCAGACCGCCGACGCCCTCCTCGACCTCGTCGGTGCGGCGACAGACGACGTCCTCGCCGCCGCCGGGGTCGATCGCGGCACCCTGAAGTCGGTGGCTGTCGGCACGCCCGGCGTCGTCGACCCTGACTCGGGCCGGGTCACGCTGGCGCCTCAGCTCGGCGGCTGGGAGGGAATCCGCCTCGGCAGCCGCCTGGAGCGAACGTTCCCCTGCTCTGTGCTCGTCGACAACGAGGTGCATCTCTCCGTCCTGGGCGAGCGCTGGCGCGGCGCCGCGCAAGGGATCGACGACGCCCTCTACGTCCAGGTCGGTGTCGGCATCGGCGGCGGCGTGCTGATCGGCGGCGACGTCTACCGGGGAGCCGGGGGCGCGGCGGGCGAGATGGGCTACCTCCCGATCATCGACGACGACGACAACGCGGGACGGAACGGGCTGGGGCCGTTCGAGCACGCCGCCGGTGCAACGGCGTTCGCCCGCCTCGGCCGTCGTGCGGCCGTGGCCGGCGAGAGCCGGGCGCTGCTCGAGCTCGCCGGCGGCGACCTCGACGCGATCGACGCCGAAGTCGTCTTCGCAGCGGCGGACCGCGGTGACGAGGCAGCGAAGCGCATTCTCGACGAGTTGCTCGGGAGGCTGGCTCGCGGCATCGCGTCCGCGGTCACGATCCTGAACCCGTCCACCGTGATCGTCGGCGGTGGGCTCTCGCGGGCGGGCGAGAGGCTGCTCAAACCGCTCGAGCGTCTCATCGCAGCGCTCGTGCCCGTCCCGCCGCGTGTCGTTCTCTCGACCCTGGGAGACGAATCCGTCGCACTCGGGGCAGCCCGGCTCGCGTTGCAGGCCGTCGAGGAGCGCCTCTTCGACGTCGGCGACCTGGAGGCCGTGTGAGGGTCCTCGCCGTCGGCGCTCACCCGGACGACCTCGAGATCCTGTGTGGAGGGACGCTGGCTCGATTCGTCCAGGAGGGACACGACGTCGTCATGTGCCACGCGACGCGCGGCAACCGCGGCAGCTTCGTCCACACCTCGGAGGAGATCGCCGCCATCCGCGGGGGAGAGGCTCTGCGGGCGGCCGAGCTCTGCGGCGCGGAGTACGCGTGCCTCGGCTTCAGCGATGCCGAGATCAACGCAGCAGACCGCGACCAGCAGCGCGCCGTCATCGACCTCGTTCGGGACGCGAGACCCGACCTGATCATCACGCACTCGCCGGGCGACTACATGGGCGACCACAACGAGATCTCGCGACTGGTCTTCGACTGCAGCTTCTACGCCGCTCTTCCCCTCTACGAGACCGGGAAGCCGTACCACTCCGAGATCACTCCGATCTACTTCATGGAGACGATCATGGGACACGGGTTCCAGCCGTCCGAGTTCGTCGACATCTCGTCCACCATGGCGACGAAGGTCGCGATGCTCGAGGCGCACGAGAGCCAGCTCACGTGGCTGAAGGATCACAACGACGTCGACATCGTGGAGCAGATGCAGACGGTGAGCCGCTTTCGCGGACAGCAGTGCGGGGTCCAGTACGCGGAGGGGTTCGTTCCATGTCTGACACACCTGAGAGGGACGACGCGGCGCTTGCTGCCCTGAGAGGAGGAGCATTGGCGACAGAGACGAGATTCACGTACGGCCTTGCCGACTTCATCAGCTTCCGCGACCCAGAAGCGTGCGCGCGCGTACGGCGCATCCCGAGAAGCGAGTTGGCCAACCATCCCAACCCGGAGTTCCGGATCCGGATCCTCGACGACCCATCGGCGTTCTACCGTTCGTTCGCCGAGGACATCGTGGGGCGGATACGCACGGCACGCGACGCGGGACGGCCACTCGTCGCGATCCTGCCGGTCGGCCCGATGCCGCAGTACGAGCTCGCCGCGCAGATGATCAACGCGGAGCGGCTCTCTCTCGCCCACCTGCACACCTTCAACATGGACGAGTACGCGAACGAGGACGGCATTACCGCACCGGTCTCGTGGCCCGGCTCCTTCCAGCGAGCGATGCTCGACCGCTTCTTCGCGCGCATCGACCCTGAGCTGCGCCCACCCGAGAGCCAGATCCATTTTCCGACGACCGAGGCGCTCGCCGACTACAGCGCCCGCATCGAGGATCTCGGCGGCGCCGACGTCTGTTACGGCGGTATCGGCTGGTGCGGGCATATCGCCTTCTGGGAGTCCCACCTCGGCGAGGAGTTCGCCGGCGACCTCGAGGCGTACAAGCAGGCCGGCTCCCGCCTCGTCCAGTTGCACCCGATGACGATCATGCAGAACGCGCTCCACTCGTTCGGGGGCGACTGGTCGTGGGTGCCGCCGAAGGCGAACACGATCGGGCCCCGCGAGATCCTCGGTGCGAGGCATCGCAGCTTCTGGCTCGACGGCGACCTGGGCGGCGGCGTCTCCTGGCAGCGCTTCATCGCCCGTCTCGTCGCCCACGGCCCGGTGTCCGAGTTCGTGCCCGGGTCGATCCTGCAGACCGCGCCGACCGACTACACGATCCTCGGCGGCGTCGCCGACGACGTCGAGATCGCGATGGCGTAGTGGTCGACGTCGTCTGCCTCGGCATCCTCGTCGCCGACGTGATCGCGCGACGCGTCGACGAGCTGCCGCACGGAGCGGTATCCCTGATGGACGAGGTGTCACTTCACGGCGGCGGCTGCGCGCTGAACACGGCGACCGGGCTCGCCCGGCTCGGGTTGTCCGTCACTGTCGTAGGCAAGGTCGGGGAGGACACGTTCGGCGACTTCATCGTCGGGCTGCTCGACGAGCGGGGCCTCGACACGCAAGGCGTGCTGCGCGATCCCACGGCCCCAACGTCCGCGACCATCGTGCTCGTCGACTCGGCAGGAGAGCGCTCGTTCCTCCATCTGCCCGGTGCCAACGGTGCGCTCGGCGCCGAGGAGCTCCCCCTCGACAACGTCTTCGCAGGTCGGACTCTGCACGTCGCCGGCTCACTGGTCATGCCCATGCTCGACGGCGCCCCAACCGCCGGGCTGCTCGCCGAGGCGAGACGTCGCGGTGTTCGCACCTCGCTCGACACCGTCTACGACGCCACGGGTCGCTGGGAGCGGATCGAGCCGTGCCTGCCGTACCTCGACCTGCTCACCGTGGGTCTCTCCGAGGCGCAAGGGATCTCGGGCCAGCTCGACCCTGCGAACGCGGCAACCTGGTTCCGTGACCGTGGCGTCGCGGAGGTGGCGCTGAAGCTCGGTCCCGACGGGTGCTACGTCGCAGGCGCGGAGTTCGAGGGCGCCCTCCCGGCATTTCCCGTGCGGGCCGTTGACGGCACAGGGGCCGGCGACGCCTTCGCCGCCGGGGTCATCTACGGACGGCTCATCGGCTGGCCGCTCGTCGACGCCGCACGGTTCGCGAACGCCGCGGGCGCCCTCGCCACAACCGCAGTCGGCGCGACCGAGGGCCTCCTCGGCCTCGACGAGACGCTGGCCTTCGCGGGCCTGGGGGCGGCAGCGTGAACGCCCGCCTCAACCGGCTGTTCGCCGCCGACGGCCGCTGCTTCGACGTCGCCGTCGACCACGGCTTCTTCGGCGAAGGGGCGTTCCTCGCCGGAATCGAGACCATGGAGTGGGTCATCGCGACGCTCGTCGAGGCAGCTCCCGACGCGATCCAGCTGTCACCCGGCGAGGCGCCCTATCTGCAGCGCGTCGAGGGGCCGCAGAAGCCCGCACTCGTGCTCCGCACGGACGTCGCGAATGTCTACGGGGCGCAACTTCCGCGCCACCTGTTCAGCGAGCTCGTGGCCGGAGCCGTCGAGCAGGCGCTGCGGCTCGATGCTGCTTGCGTCGTCTGCAACCTCCTGCAGCTCCCGGATCAGCCCGAGCTCTTACACCAGTGTGTCCGGAACGTGTCGGCGTTGCGCGCCGCCTGCGACCCGGTCGGCATGCCGCTGATGGTGGAGCCGCTCGTGATGCAGCCGAGTGAGCGGGGGCCGTACGGCGTCGACGGCGACGTGGGGAAGATCGTGCCGCTCGTCCGTCAGGCGGTCGAGCTCGGGGCTGACGTGGTCAAAGCCGACCCGACGGACGATCTCGGCGACTACGGCCGTGTGATCGAGATCGCCGGCAACGTTCCGGTGCTCGTTCGCGGCGGTGGTCGAGCGTCCGACGAGGAGATCCTGCGCCGCACGGAGGCGGTGCTGGATCAGGGTGCAGCCGGCATCGTCTACGGCCGCAACGTCATCCAGCACGACGACCCGGCCGCGATGACCAGGGCGCTGATGGCGATCGTCCACGAAGGGATGCCTGCAGCTGAGGCACTCGAGCTCCTCCGTGGCTGAGCGGACCGTCTCGTTCGGCGTGATCGGGGGCGGCCTGATGGGGCGCGAGTTCGCAAGCGCCTGCGCCCGCTGGATCCACCTGAACCCGATCGGCGCTCGACCGCGCATCGTCACCGTATGCGACACGAGTCCCGACGTCCTCTCCTGGTACGAGCGTCTCGACCCACGGCCACGCCTCGTGTCGGACTACCGGCAGGTGCTCCAGGACGACGCGGTCGAGGCCGTCTACGTCGCAGTGCCGCACAACCTGCACGAGGAGATCTACGTCGCGTGCCTGCGCGCCGGCAAGCACCTGCTCGGCGAGAAGCCGTTCGGGATCGACCTCCCGGCCAACGCAGCCGTCAACGCCGAGATCGCCGCGCATCCCGAACTGCTCGTCCGGTGCTCGTCCGAGCTTCCCTTTTATCCCGGCGGCCAGGAGGTGGCGCGGTTCATCCGCGAGCGTCGCTTCGGGCGCCCGATCGAGATGCGGGCGCTGTTTCACCATGCGAGCGACCTCGACCCGGCCAAGCAGATCAACTGGAAGCGCATCGCTCGACTCAACGGCCAGTACGGCTGCATGGGCGACCTGGGCATCCATGCGCTCCACCTTCCCCTGCGAGCCGGCTGGGAGCCCGTCAACGTCCGCGCGATCCTGTCGGACATCGTCTCCGAGCGTCCCGACGGCAGCGGTGGCACCGTCCCGTGCGATACGTGGGACAACGCGGTGCTGCTCTGCGAGGTCGAAGACGAGGGACGGACCTTCCCGCTACGCGTCGAGACGAAGCGCATAGCGCCGGGCGAGACGAACACGTGGACGGTCGAGATCGACGGTACCGACGGCTCGATCGCGTACACGACCAAGTACCCGAAGACGCTGCGCCGGATGGAGTACCACTCGGGCGGACCGCAGGCATGGCAGACGGTGGACCTGGGGTCGGTCTCGGCGTATCCGCATCTCACCGGTGCGATCTTCGAGTTCGGCTTCTCGGACGCGATTCTCCAGATGTGGGCTGCGTTCCTCGACGAGCTCGTGCACGGGCGGGAAGGGATGCGCCAGCCGTTCTACTGCGCCACGCCCGAGGAGGC
>DAIOGR010000065.1:0-9620 GCA_036745155.1 Gaiella sp. | reverse complement strand
CGCGCTCCTTCACGAAGAGGGCGTTCTCCGACAGGCGCGTGGCGTCGAGGATGAACGGGACGGAGTAGCGCAGCGTCAGCTCCCGTACCGCCCGGAGGTTCTCGAGCGAGAACGGCTGACCGCCGGCCATGTTCAGGCATGCCTCCTGGCGGACGAACGCAACCTCCCCGGGGGCGCTCGAGTCGAGCACCTGCTCGAGTCGAGGGAGGTCGATGTTGCCCTTGAACGGGAAGAGCGACTCGGGGTCGGACGCCTCGGCCACGGCCACGTCCACCCAGGTGCCGCCCGCCAGCGTCACGTGCTCGCGTGACGTCGTGAAATACAGGTTCGAGGGGACGATCCGGCCGGGCCCGACGAGGAGGCGGGCAAGCAGGTGCTCGGCGCCCCGTCCCTGGTGGGTCGGGATCAGGTGCCGATAGCCGTAGAGGTCGCGCATCGCCTCCTCGAGCCGGAAGTAGCTGCGCGAGCCCGCGTACGACTCGTCGCCGAGCTCCATCGCCGCCCGCTGCTCCTGGGAGAGCGCCGAGGTGCCGCTGTCTGTGAGAAGGTCGATGAAGACGTCTGCAGCGCGCAGGAGGAACGTGTTGTGCCCCGCCTCGGCGATCGCCTCCGCGCGACGCTCTGCCGACTGCAACGTGATCGGCTCCACGACCTTTGCCTTCCAGGGAGGTGGAAGCACGGCTTCATCGTCGCTGCGCACCGTTCCCCGGGCATCGGTGGAAAACCGAAAGGTAGGTCAGGATTTCGAGCGGCGCCACATGTGCCATGTGAGCAACGCGAACACGACCGTCGTCAGGAGGACGGTGAAGCCGATCGAGAGCTCACCCGCCGCGAACGAGAAGGCCGCCACCACGAGCATCACGAGCGTGTAGGCGGCGAACCACCGGGCCGTGCGCGCACTTCGTCGTCGGCGTCTCACGACTCGCCACCCTACCGACGGCCGTCAGCGTGTCGAGCTCGAGCGCCTAGTGCGGCGTCTCATAACGTTGCACCGGAAACCCCGGGCGCGCGAAGCGCGCCCCTTCAGGATCACGGTGGTCAGCTGCGCAGCAGCTGGCCAGCGTGCAACAAGCATCGAGTGCGGCGTCTCACAACGTACGATCTCAATCGAACGTTGTGAGACGCCGCACTAGGCCCGGTCGAGGTACGCGCAGGGCCGCGAGTCGAGCGGCAAGGGAGAGCGGCCGAACCGGGTGACGACGAGCGAACCGTCGATCCCCTCGATCTCCACCGCGGCTCCGAGCTCCGGCAGCTTGCCCGGCACCTGCACGAGCCTGTATCCCTCGCTCGTCGGTGCGAAGGCGACGTAGCCTTCGACCTCCGACACCGGAATCTGGTCGGCCATCCGCGCGTCGGCCTCGATGACCGCGGCGCCGAGGCGTTCGATCGACCGGCGCAGCGTATTGCCGGCGTCGAGGTAGGCGGTCTGGGTGTCCGCCAGCCGCTCGCCGAGCCCGGCGAGCCCCTTGCGGAGGGCCCGCTCGGTGACGCGCACCTGCTCAGCCTGCAGGGCGGCCTGTTGCTCGAGGCGGCTCTCGAGCTCGGCCAGGGCGGTGCGCATGCGCTCGCCGTCGCCGGAGGCGAGTGTCTCCTCGATCCGCTCGAGGCGCCAGCCGATCGACGATGCGGCACGCTCGAGCTCGAGACGCAGATCCTCGCGCGCCTCGATCCCTGCGGCTTCCTTCTCCTCGACGGTCGCAGCGAGGGCGTAGAGATCCTGGCGGAGCGCGCTGTCCGCGTCGGCGGCTGCCGTGGCGGTGCGGATGGCGAGATCGTCGAGGCGGGCCACCAGCTCGACGCCGACCACGCGGGCGGCCTCCACGTCATCCGAGCGGAGCGCTGCCAACTCGTCGAGCCGCCGTGCAACCTGCTCGGCGGCGGCGCTCGCGGCGGCCGACTCGACGCGCAGCGACGAGGCGAGACCTTCCATCTGCGACGCGAGCTCGCCGGCGGCGGCGCGGGCTGCCTCGGAGTCGCCGCTGCGCAGCGCGTGCAACTCGTCGATCCTGGCCGTCAGCGCATCGCTTGCACCGCGGGCGGCCTCCAGGTCGTGGTGCCGGAGCCCCAGCAGCTCTTCGAGCCGGGCGCCGAGCGAGCCAACGCTGCCACCGAGCGTTTGCTCGGTCTGCTCCAGCCGTGCGCGGGTCTCCGACGCCTCGGAGGCGACACGCTGCTCCAGCTCGGCAATCCGGCCGTCGAGACCGGACTCGACACTCGCGCGCCACTCCTCGTGACCCGTTCCCGCCTGCAACTCCTCGAGTTGCGAGCGCAACGCAGCGAGCTCGCCGGCCTGGGCGGCGAGCCGCTCGTGGAAGTCCGCGGCACGACCATCGAGGTCGTGGCGCAGCGCCTCCGTCCGCTCGTGCAGCTGACCCGCGAGCGAGCCGAGCTCGTCGCGCAGCCCGTTGTCGGCGAGCTGCCGGTCGTGATCGGCGAGCTGCTCCCGCAGGTGCTCGACGGCGCCACGTTCGGCGAAGCCCGCCAGGCGCTCGGCCAGGGCCTGCTCGCGTTCGGTGCTCTCGCGCCGGATCGCCTCGAGCTCCGCCGCAACCGTGGCAGCGTGCTCGGCGATGCTTCCGTGCACGCCGGCGAGAGCGTCGGTGGCCTCCCGGCGTCCTGCTTCCTCGGCCGCGTCCGCGCGAGCCTGAAGATCCGCGGCGAGACGGGTGATCTCGTCGCGCAGGCCGCCGGCGATCTCGTCGAGTGCTCCCGTGCCGGGGTGCGCGACGAGGTCGACCTTGAGCGCCTCGATCCGCTCCTCCAGGGCGTCGAGCGCGTGGAGGTGTCGCATCGCTTCGTCGAGGCGATGCTCGAGCTCGCCCGCGCGGACGGCGAGGGACTCCTCCAGATGGGTCTGCAGCCGCCACTCCACCCCCTCGAGCGCCGCCAGCGCGCTCTCGACGCTCGCCAGCCGCTCGGGAACGGCGTTCGCCGCGTCGGCGTGTGTGGCCCGGAGCTCCGCAACCGCCCGGCGGAGCTCCTCGTGTGACCCGGCGACGGCAAGCGCCTGTTCGAGGCGCGCAGAGAGATCTTCGACGCGGGCGCGAAGCCCGTCGTCCACGGCCGGCCGGGCGGCGAGCTCCTCGAGCCGCGTACGCAGCTCGGCGACCTCGCCCGTGGACGGCGTGGCTGCGGCGAGCTCTTCGACACGAGCGTGCAGGGTCTGCTCCAGAGAGGCGCGCTCGCCAGCGGTCGACTCCGCAATACGACCGAGCTCCGCGCGGAGCTCCGTCACGGGGGTCGACTCGGCCAGTCGCTGCTCGAGCCCGGCGAGCCGCTGCTCGACCGACTCCGCGTCGGCAGCGGCGGCGATCCGGTCGGTGGCTTCGCCGACCCTGGCGCGCAGCTCGTCGACGGCGGCCGGGTCGACCATGCGGGAAGCGAGCTCGTCCAGGCGAGAGTCGATCCGCAAACGCTGCTCCTCGAACGAGGCGGCGAGCGACGCGACGGCAGGGTCGGGGCCGCGCTGCTCGAGAGCGCCAAGACGCCCTTCGAGCGCGTCGACGTCGACGACTGGGCGCTGTGCCAGCGACCCGATCTCGTTGTGCAACCCGTCGAGGATCTCCCGCAGACGAGGGCCGGAAGGCTCGTGGTTCCGGGTGTCGATGCCGGCGATCCGGGTGCCGAGCTCCTCCACGCGGGCGGACAGGTCACGCAGCTGGGCGTCGTGCTCCTCGTGGGGACGAGCGGCCGCAACCTGCGCCGCAAGCTCTGCGAGCGCGCGTCGCAGCTCCTCCACCTCAGCTCCGGGCTGACGCTGGGCCAGTTCGTCGACGCGCGGGCGCAGCGTGGCGAGCTCCTCCACCCGGGTGGTGAGCGACGCGACCTCGGCGCGGGCGGCGTCGGCCGCGCCTGCCACGGCCGCGATCTGCTGGGCCAGCTCCGGCTCGACTGTAGGGGCGTTGGCAACCCGGTCTGCGAGCGCGGCGACCCGGTCGCGCAGCTCGTCGATCGCTTCGGGCGCGATGCCGGGTCGGGCGGCCACGGTCGCCAGCTCGGCCCGTACGTCTGCGAGGGCCTCGGGGGCCACCGTCAGGGAGGCCAGGTGCTCGACACGCGCCTGCAACGCCGCCAGGTGGTCGGCGGGAGCGGCGCCCGCCGCCAGCGCATCCACACTCGCTCGAAGTGAAGCGAAGTCCTCGCTCGAAACCGTACGCGCGGCAAGTTCCTCGAGGGCGGCCCGTAGGGCGCCGAGCTCTTCCGACGGCGACTCCTCGCGCGAGAGCGCCGCCACCTCGGCGCGCACCTCGGCCAAAGCCTCCGGCACGACGACACGCAGCGCCATCTCGTCCAACCGTGCCTGCAGCGCCCCGAGATCGGACGCGGAGACGGCACGCGCCGACAGCTCCTCGACGGCCGCACGCAACGCGGCCACATCGTCCGCAGACGACGGCGCCGAGACGAGCGACGCGAGCTCGGCCCGCAGCTCGTCGAGCTGCTCCGGTGCGACCATCCGGGTGGCGAGCTCGTCCAGACGCTCCCGCAGCCCGGTCAGCTCCTCTGTGGGGCCTGCTGCTGCCGGCCGGCGGTCGAGCGCTTCTCGCAGCTCGGCGAGCCGCGCCTCGAGCCGCTGCTCCAGCGCTTCGACGGACGGAAGCTCGCCCAGCCTGCGCTCGACGGCCTCGAGCCGCGCACCCGGCTCCTGCAGGCGCTCCCGCAGCTCGTCCACGGCGGCACCGAGGGCGTCGACGTGCGATGGATCGACCTGGGTCGCAGCCCTGGTGACACGCTCCTCGACCGTGGCGATGGCGGCGCGGACGTTCTCGCCCAGCAGTCTCAGGTCCTCGTTCCACGGTGTCGCGGCCGCAGCATGTTCGACGGCCCGGACGCGCTCAGCGAGCTCCTCGACGGAGCGGCGGAGCTCCGCCGGGACTTCAGCCGGCGTCGCGACCGTCACCGGGGCGCCGTTCTGCCACGGCTGCGGCTCGACCGGATCCGGGGGGCGCAGCTTCTGCAGGGTCGACCACTGCTCGGCGAGCGCGCTCGCGAGGTCGAGCCGCGAGAGGCTCCCCTGCTCGACGAGCACCTCTCCGAGCCGCTTGCCGGTCTCGCGCTGCACGTCGAGCGCCTTGTCGAGGTCGTCGGAGGTGACGAAGCCGCGCTCGAGGAAGATCTCGCCGATCGGGCGCCGAAGCTGCGGCTCGACAGGGGGACCCAGGGGCTCGGCCGTGACCGGTGCGGTCGACTCGGGGGCAGTGGGGGCCGCCTGTTCCTCGCGCGCCTTGCTGTCGCGCTCGAGCTCGGCCCATTGCTCGGCGAGCACGCTCGCGAGCTCGAGCCGGGAGACGCCGTAGTCGGCGACGATGATCTCGCCCAGCCGTTCGCCGCTCTCCTGCTGCTTCTGGAGGGCGAGGTCGAGCTGTTCCTGCGTGACGAGGCCCTTCTCGACGAAGAAGGCGCCGATCAAGCGCGAGGAGACGGCCGTGGATGCTTCCATATCGCCTCTATCGGCAGACACTCGTTCGAGGTATAGAGGATATCGCTCATCCGCCGAGCGCCCCGTTCCCGGGCCGGCGGGTCAGCCGCCGGGCTGCACGACGCCGTGCTCGTACGCGAACACGACGGCCTGCACCCTGTCGCGCAGGCGCAGCTTCATCAGGATGCGGGCCACGTGGGTCTTCACGGTGGTCTCGCTCACGAACGCCTCCTTTGCGATCTCGGCGTTCGAGAGGCCGCGCGCGATGAAGCGGAGGATCTCGAGCTCGCGGGCGGTCAGCTCGTCCAGCTCGGCGGGCGCCTTGCGAGCGGAGTCCGGCGGGTGCCGCACGAATTCCTCGATCACCCGGCGGGTGATCGACGGAGCCAGCAGTGCGTCTCCGCCGGCGACGACGTGGATCGCCTCGACCAGGTCCTCGGGAGGGGTGTCCTTCAGCAGGAAGCCGCTGGCACCCGCGCGCAGCGCCTCGTAGACGTACTCGTCGAGGTCGAAGGTCGTGAGAATGAGGATGCGTGGGCCCTCGTCCTTGCCGTCCAGCAGCCGCCGGGTCGCCTCCAGACCATCGACGTTCGGCATGCGGACGTCCATCAGGATCACGTCCGGCTCCGTCTGGCGCGCTGCGATCACCGCCTCGAGCCCGTCGGCCGCCTCACCCACGACCTCGATGTCGCTCTCCGCGTCGAGGATCATGCGGAAGCCTGCCCGCACGAGCGACTGGTCGTCGACGATCAGCACCTTCACGCTCATGACGCTCCTTCGAGTGGGAGATGTGCCGTGACGACGAAGCCGCCGCCGGCCCGGACGCCCGTCTCGATCGAGCCTCCGTACAGGGAGACGCGCTCGCTCATGCCGGCGATGCCCTGGCCGCCGCCGTTCCCCTCGACGGCCGCCGACCGGCCGTCGTTTGCGATCTCGAGCTCGAGCTCGCGGTCGCGCCAGCGCACGGTCACCCAGGCTCGGGCAGGCCCCGCGTACTTGAGCGCGTTCGTGAGCGCCTCCTGGACGACACGATAGGCCGAGAGGTCGACGCCGGGCGGTAGCTCGCGCGGCTCTCCTTCGACGGCGAGCTCGACGGGCAGCCCGGCCTCCCTGATCGTGCCGACGAGCACGTCGAGCGTCTTCAGCGAGGGCTGCGGGGCGAAGTCGGGCATTGCACCCTGCTCGCGCAGCAGGCCGACGAGCCGGCGCATCTCGGTGAGCGCCTGACGCCCGGTCGCCTCCACCACCTCGAGAGCCTGCCGCTCGCGCTCCTGCTCGGGCAGCAACAGTCGTCGCACGGCGCCTGCCTGCACGGTCATCACCGACACCGAGTGGGCGATCACGTCGTGCAGCTCCCGCGCGATGCGTTGCCGTTCCTCGGCGACCGCGCGGAGCGAGGCCGCCTCCTGCTCGAGCGCGAGACGATGGGCGCGCAGCTCCGCCGCCTGTGCCTGCTCCCCGCGACTCTTGACGAAGACGCTCGCCCCCCAGAAGAGGCCGAAGAAGATCGCGGGGAAGACGAAGTTGCCGAAGCCGGTCTGATCCCCCTCCACGTTGACGACCGCGACGGCGGCGAACAGCAGCGCCAGGCCGACGACCGCCGAGCGTTGATCGAGCCGACCGAAGAGCCAGGCGACGAGGAAGAGCAGGAAGAACGCGAGGACGCTGTCGCTGAGCGCGCGCCCGTTCGCAACGGTCGCGAGAGCGAGGCCGACGAGCACGACGGCGACGGGTGCCGCGAACGGAAACCGGTGGGAGACGACCAGCGGCACCGCCATGGCGACAACGACGAACGGCACGAGCCAGCCGGGGCCCCTGCTCGTCCCGTCCGAGGAGTCCGGCGACAGCAGCCCCTCGGCCACGCCGGCCAGGCCGAGCGTGAGCGCGAGCATCTCGACCCAGCGTGCACGGGCTACTGCGGCGGCGCCTGTCACTGTGCCTGAACCGTAACCGTGCGATCGAGCCGCAGTCGTCATCCCACAGAACGATCACGACGACTTGACACGCGACTGGTTACGATATATCGTGATGGCACTTCAGAACACGACAGAGGAGATTCCATGACTGCGATGACAGTCCCCTTCGCCGGCCGCTGCCGGCCAGATGCCCGCTCGACCATCTGGTTCATGAGCGGTGAGCACCGGCGCCGTCGCGGCCCGGGCTACGGCCGACACGGGCGGGGCGGCTTCGGCGGCCCCTTCTTCGGCGGCCACAAGGCCGGCCGCGGCGACATCCGCGCCGCCATCCTCGCCCTGCTCGGCGAAGAGCCGATGCACGGCTACCAGATCATCGGCGAGCTCTCCGAGCGCACCGGTGGTGTCTGGCGCCCGAGCCCCGGCTCGGTCTACCCCACCCTGCAACAGCTCGAGGACGAGGAGCTCGTCCAGGCCGAGCAGTCACCGTCGGGGAAGCGGGTCTTCCGCCTCACCGACGCCGGGCGCGAGGCCGCTGCCGCCCTGCCGGGCAAGACGCCGTGGCAGGAGGTCGGCGGCGATGTCGACGACACGCTCGTCGCCCTGCGCGACGTCGCCTTCCAGGTGATGGCAGCGACCCGCCAGGTCGCCCAGGCCGGCACGACCGCACAGGTGGCGGCGGCACAGGAGATCCTGCGCACCGCCCGCAAGAGCCTCTACCGACTGCTCGCCGAGGACGACGTCGTCGACGACCAGCAGCCGGGCTGAGCGTCGGCCGGCCCACGGGCCGGCGCTCGCTGTACGACGAGGGCCGGCGAGCGATCGCCGGCCCTCTTCCCTGGTGTGCAGTCAGGTGGGCCGGCGCCTCAGGCGCGGGCCCACCTGGCGAGCGCGTCGACGACGGTCTGCAGCTTGCGGCCCGCGGGCGTGAGACGGTACTCGACCCGCGGCGGCCGCTCGTCCGTCACGAGGCGCTCCAGCACCCCGGCCCGCTCGAGCTCGACGAGACGCTGGGCGAGTGTCCGCGGCGGGATCTCGCCGACCGACTGCTTGAACTCGTTGAACCGCGAGGCGCCTTCGTAGGAGGCCCAGAGGATCGACACCGTCCAGCGGCGCTCGAGGAGGCCCGCCGCCTGGCGAACCTCCTCGGGCACGGGCTGACAGTGCCTACACCGTGACATCGTGAACCCGCGACGCGGGCTCGAGCGCGACGTCGAGCACCTCGGTCAGCGACATCACGGGGTGGAACGCGATCTCGTCCCGGACGTGCTGGGGCACATCGTCGAGATCGGCGCGATTGCGCTCGGGGATGACGATGTCGGTGAGACCGGCCGCGTGGGCAGCGAGCACCTTCTGCTTCAGGCCCCCGATCGGAAGGACGCGTCCCTGCAGCGTCACCTCGCCGGTCATCCCGACGGTGTGCTTGACGGGCCGACCGGTGAGGAGCGAGGCGAGCGCGGTCGCCATCGTGATGCCCGCGCTCGGGCCGTCCTTCGGGATCGCCCCCGCGGGGACGTGCACGTGGAAGGAGTGGTTCTCGAACTGCTCGTCCTCGAGCCCGTAGTCGGTCGCCCGGGCCCGCACGGCCGAGAGGGCGATCTGCGCCGACTCCTTCATCACGTCGCCGAGCTGTCCGGTGAGCACGAGCTTCTCGCCGCCGGACACGGTCGTCGCCTCGACGAAGAGGACGTCGCCGCCGACACCGGTGACGGCGAGCCCGGTGGCGACACCCGGCACCGCCGTCCGCTCCGCCGCCTCGCGGAAGAACTTCTGGCGACCGAGCGCACCGCGCACGACGTCGACATCGATCGCGATGGGAGCCTCCACCGACCCGGAGGCGATCTGCGTCGCGGTCTTGCGGAGGATCTTTCCGAGCTCCCGCTCCAGCTGCCGCACCCCCGCTTCGCGGGTGTACTCGGAGATGACCGTCTCGAGCACGTTGTCGGTGACAGCGACCTCGTTCTCGCGCAGGCCGTTTCGCTCGCGCTGCCGCGGGAACAGGTAGCCGTTCGCAATCGCGACCTTCTCGTCGGTCGTGTACCCGTCGAAGCGGATCACTTCCATCCGGTCGAGCAGCGGCCCGGGAATCGTCTCCGCCTGGTTCGCGGTGGCGATGAAGACGACCTCGGAGAGGTCGAGCTCGACATCGAGATAGTGGTCGCGAAACGTCGAGTTCTGGGCCGGATCGAGCACCTCGAGCAGCGCCGCCGACGGGTCGCCGCGCCAGTCGGCGCCTACCTTGTCGACCTCGTCGAGCAGGATCACCGGGTTCATCGTGCCGGCGTCGCGCA
>DAIOGR010000064.1:0-9650 GCA_036745155.1 Gaiella sp. | reverse complement strand
CTCGGCCCGATCGGGTGGATCGTGGCCGCGACGGTGCTGCCGTTCGCGACGCTCGGCGTCCTGCTCTGGCTCGGCTGGTTCCGGCGCCGGCCCGACGACGGCCCCGGCCCCTGGCAGTAGACCGGACGAGACCGATAGGTTCTCCGCACATGGTGACCGCCCCCGAGCGCGAAGTGATGACGTGGGACGACCTCGGCACCGGAGCGCGCACGCTCGCCGAGGCGATCCACGCCGACGGCTGGGCGCCCGACCTCGTGCTCGGCATCTCCCGTGGCGGCCTGCTCATCGCCGGAGCGATCGCCTACGCGCTCGGCGTCAAGAACACCGCCACCCTGAGCGTCGAGTTCTACACCGGCGTCGACGAGCGGCTCGAGCTGCCGATGCTGCTGCCCCCGGTGCCCGACCTCGTCGATCTCAGCGCGGCCCGCGTCCTCGTCGCCGACGACGTCGCCGACACCGGGGCGACGCTCGAGCTGGTGCGCGAGTTCTGCGCGGGGCGGGTCGCCGAGGTGCGCATCGCCGTGCTGTACGAGAAGTCCCGCTCCACCGTCGCGAGCGATTACGTCTGGCGGCGCACCGACCGCTGGATCACGTTCCCGTGGAGCGCACTGCCGCCGGTGGGCGGCGGCCAGGCCGAGTAGCCGGGCCCTGCCGGCTTCGGGTTCTCAGCGCAGCGGGCGCAGGCGAGCCGGGTCGATCCCCAGCCAGGCCCGGGCGAGGCGGTGCAGCGTGCCGTCGGCGCGCAGCCGGCGCAGCGCCCGGTCGACGTCGGCGAGCGCCACGGGCCCGTCCCGCGTGACGGCGACGACGAAACCGTCGCCGTGCTCCACCCTGGCGACGATCGGGCCGAAACGGCCCCCCTTGCCCGCCAGCAGGCGCCCGACCGACGTGGCGTCGACGAGAGCCGCGTCACACACGCCGGTCTGGACGAGCGCGAGCAGTCGCTCCGTTGCAGGAGCGAGCAGGGGCCGGGAGCTGGGGCGCACCGTGGACGCGATCGCCTTCGCACCCTCGCTGCCGCGCACGGCGCACACAACGCGGTCGCGCAGGTCGGCGAGTGCGTGCGGGCGCGGTAGGCCACGCCGCGGCACGATCGCCTGATCGGTACCGAGGTACGGGATGCTGAGATCGGCGGCGGCAGCCGCACCCCGCGTCGGGCGCACCGAGGCGATGGCAACACTCCATGTCCGCGTACCCGCTGCGAGGAGGCGCGAGCTCGGGCGCACGTCGACGAAGCGGACCTGGTGGATCCGCAGGCGGCGGGCCAGTGCCCGTGCGACCTCGACCTCGAGCCCCCGGGCCAGAATCACGTGGCCGTCGCGCACGACCCCGGCCTGGAGAGCCGGGTCGCCGAGGCTGAGGGCGACCACGAGCTCGGCGGGCGGCGGCACGGCGCGCACGCGCCGGGCAGCCGTGTCGCCCGCGCGGCCCTGGTCGGGCAGGCCGAGCGCGACGAGCAGCACAGCGGCGGCCACGGCGCTCGTGACGACACCCGCGGCAACGCCGAAACCGCCGGCGAGGGCGCGAAAGGCACGTCGCACGGTCACACGCCCTCGTAAAGGACATCGACGGGCGTGCCCTGGCTCGCGAACTCGTACAGGAGCGGCGCGTCGTAGTGGTTCACGCGCACGCAGCCGTGCGACGCAGCGTAGGTCGGCACCGAGCCGAACTCGTGGAAGGCCACGCCCCCGGTGAAGTAGCTCGCCCACGGCAGCCAGACCTTGAACGGCACCGACCACGAGTAGCGCTCCTTGCGATAGACGCGGAAGGATCCCGCCGGCGTCTTCCCGAAGGCACCCGACGAGATGTGCACCGCGCGCAGCACCTTGTCGTTCTCGATCAGCAGTGCCAGCTGGCGCCCGAGCTGAACCTCGATCCGGTGGCCGGGCGCGTGACGGGCCGGCTGGGGACGGGCCGCGAGCTCCAGCGCCGAGACCGTGCCCGGGCCGAGCACGCCGTCGCGCGGCAGGCCCGCCCACTTCTGGAAACCAAGCACGGCGGTGGCGACCTGAGCCGCGTCGGCTCCGGACAGGCCCGAGGAGGCCATGAAACCGAGATCGACGAGGGTCTGCCGCAACTCGCGGGCGGTCGGAGCGCGCACCACCGGCTCGACGGCGGCGCTGACGGGCCGGCGCAGGTCGTAGCCGGGAAAGAGCCCGACCGGGACACCCCCCTCGACGAGCACGCGCACGGCACGCACCCCCGGCACGCTCCGCAGCGTGCGGACGAGCTGCCCGACCCTGGCGCGGAGGGAGTCCTCGCTGCGACCGGCGGCAAAGCGGGCGCCGAGGTCGACAGTGACGACCCTGCGCTGCACGGTCAGCTCGCGCAACGGCGTCCCTGCAGGGATGGCCGAGCGCAGCCCGCGCGCCTGCTCGGCGCGGCTCGGGCCCGCGAGCAGGGCCCGCACCGCGCCCTCGATCGTCGACCCGCCGCGATCGGCGGCAACCGGCTTTCCGTCCTGTTCGAACCACACGGTCACGCGGGCAGCAGCCGAGGCCGGCGCTGCGAGCGCGAGCCCCGACAGCGCCAGCGTCAGGACAGTCCTCACGGCCATTACTTTTGGCGATACGCGGCTCATCTCCTACCTCGTCTCATCTGCAGCACGTGATCGGCAGGCACGAGCCGAATCTCAAGAGGTGAGCGTGCCGCGCCGATGAGGGAGGGAGGAACGTGCACCCTCCTGAAGACACTCCTGCGGCCACCACACCTGTCCGGCTTCTGGCCGGCGACCCGGGCACGGCCACCTCTGGCGCCCTCGTCGAGTCGTATCGGAAGCTCGCGGACGTGTTCCATGACGTCCTCTCGGAGCAGAGCCTCGACGCGTTGCTCGAGCGGGTCGCAGACACTGTCGCCGAGCTGATTCCACACGACGACCTCGCCTTCTACGAAGCGGACGAAGCCCAGGCGGAGCTCCGCGCCGTCTTCGCACGCGGTCAGTACGCCGAGGAGGTACTCGCGGACGAGCCGTTCGCCTTCGGCACCGGGATCACCGGGTGGGCCGTTGCGCACCGCAAGCCCGTGCTGGCGAACCGCGCCGACCTCGACCCGCGCGTGCGCTTCATCGAGGGCACCCCACCCGACCCCGAGTCGCTGATCGCAGTGCCCCTGATCGCACGTGGACGCGTCAAGGGCGCGCTCAACATCTACCGCGTCGGCCTGGAGGAGTTCACGGAGGACGAGTTCCGTCTCGCAGTCCGCTTCGGCGACGCCGCCGCGCTCGCTCTCGACAACGCGCACGTGCACGCGGGTCTCGCCCTCCAGGCGCAAACGGATCCCCTCACCGGGCTGTGGAACCACCGTGCCTTCCACGAGCGGTTGCGCAGCGAGCTCCTGCGCGCCTCGGCCGAGGACGAATCCGTCGCGCTCGTGATGCTCGACCTCGACGACTTCAAGCGGGTCAACGACGTCTACGGGCACGCCGTCGGCGACCAGGTCCTGGCCGAGCTCGCAGACCATCTTCGCGCCGTCGTCCGGCAGAGCGACGACGTGTGCCGTATCGGCGGCGAGGAGTTCGCCGTGATCGCGCGAGGGAGCGACCTCACGGCCGCGCTTGCGCTCGCCGAGCGGGTCGCCGGACGCGTGGCCGTGGCCGAGTTCGCCACTACGGGGCCGATGAGTATCTCCGTCGGTGTCGCGCTCGGCCCCGAGCACGCGGCCAACCCCCGCGAGCTCGTCGCCTGCGCGGAGCTCGCGATGATGACCGCGAAGGCACGGGGCAAGAGCCGGATCGTCGTCTTCCACGAGGACGAGAGCGAACGTCCCGAGGCACCGGTCAACCGGCATGACGACATCCGCTCGATCGCGCACCTGAAGATGCTGCACGGCGTCTCCTCGAAGCTGAGCCGCCTCAACGACGTCGCCGAGATCGGCTCGACCGTCGCCAACGAGCTGCGCCAGCTGCTCGACTACCACAACTGCCGCGTGTTCCTGCGCGAGGGCGACGATCTGCGCCCGGTCGCCTTCCGCGGCGAGCTGTCGGCCGCACCCGGGTCGGCGCTCGAGGTGCTGGCCACGCGCGTCGGCGTCGGTGTCACGGGCCACGTGGCGAAGACGGGCGAGCCGTTTCTCACGGGGGATGCCGCCAACTGCGGGATCGGCCACCACATCGCGGGCACCGCCCAGATCGCCGAGTCCCTCCTCGCCGTCCCCCTGCGCTACGGGCAGCAGGTCGTGGGCGTGATCGTGATCTCCAAGCTCGGCCACGACCAGTTCGACGCCGACGACGTCCGCCTGCTGGAGGTGCTCGCCGGCCACGCTTCCGTCGCGTTCGTGAATGCCCAGCTCTACGAGGCGCAGCGCCGCGAGGCCGAAAGCGCAAAGGCGCTGCTGGGGCTCTCCCGCGAGCTGGCCTCGGTGACGGAGTTGAGCGAGGTGCTCGACCGGATCGGACGGGCTACTGCACGGATCCTCGGCCGCAGCCACACGTCCGTCTGGCTGACCGACCCGGAGACGGGCGAGCTCGTCTGCCGCAGCTCCTTCACGGATCACGAGGGAAAGGCCCACGTGCCGGCCGGATGGCGCATCCCACCGGGCGCCGCCGCGCTGTTCGGATCCCTGACGGAGCCGTGCGTGATCGGGCACCTGGAATTTGCCGCCGCCCTCGGGCCCGCCTACAAGGACACGGTCTCGGACGCGTACGCAGTCGCCCCGATCGCACTCGACACGGGCTGGGGAGCAGTAGCCGTCGCCCTCGACGATCGCGACGAGTTCGACCAGCGCCGGCTCGAGCTGCTCGCCGGCATCGGCGGCCAGGCGAAGCTCGCGCTCGCCAACGCCTTCAGCTTCGAGAGCCTCGAGCGCACCTTCCTCGCGACCGTCGAGGCGCTGGCGAACGCGCTCGAGGCGAAGGACGAGTACACGTCCTCGCATGCCCGCTGGATCAGGGACATGGCGATCAGGGTGGGCGAGGCGCTCGGGCTCGACCCCGTCACGCTCAAGCGCGTCGAGCTGGGAGCGCTCTTCCACGACATCGGCAAGATCGGCATGCCCGCTGCGATCCTCACCAAGCCGGGGCCGCTGACCGACGAGGAGCGCGCGCTGATCGAGACGCACCCGGAGCTCGGGGAGCGCATCCTGGCACCGATCGAGCAGCTGGAGAGCGTGCGGCCGATCGTGCGGGCCTGCCACGAGCGCTATGACGGCAAGGGGTATCCCGATCACCTGGCAGGAGACGAGATCCCACTCGAGGCGCGCATCATCTTCGTCTGTGACGCCTTCCACGCCATGACGACGACCCGTCCGTACCGGGAAGCGCTTCCGGTCGAGGAGGCACGGCGGCGCCTGCTCGAGGCCGCGGGCAGCCAGTTCGACCCCGCCGTCGTCGAGGTCTGCCTGCGCGTGCTCGACCTGCCGGAGGACTGACGCGCGGTCAGCCGCAGCCGTCGCCGCTGCGACCGACCGCCGCGGCGACGTACCGGGCGATTCGCCGGATCTCATCGCCGGTCAGCGTGCCGGCGAACGACGGCATGCGCTCCTCCCCCCGGGTGACCCGCTCCACCACCTTGTCACAGCTGGGCCGCTCCTCGTCCAGATTCGGTCCGATCGTGCCGGATGCCCCGGCGTCGGCCAGAGTGTGGCAACCGGCGCACAACGACGTGAACAGCGCCTTGCCGTCGGCGACGGCCGGCGGGGTGGGGGAACTCACAGGTGGTGCCGGCGCCGCAGCCGCGCCGGCCGGGAGCCGCACGAACAGCACGTCGCGCATGCCCCGGGCGGCGCGCCCCGGCAGCCCGGAGACGACTGCGATCCGCCCTGCTTTCAGCGTCATCACGATCCGAGCCGTGCGCCCCGAAGCGACCGCGATGCGCGCGAGCCTGCGGACGCCGGGCGCGACGCGCCCGCCGACGATGCGCAAGCGGCCGTCGATCGGCACCAGCTCGATCACGTGACGCCGGTCGCCGGCGTTGTGGATCACGAGCGAGACGCGACCCGGTCGCACGACGGGATCCCGCACGACGACCACCCACTCGGCCACCAGCACCCGAACGGGCACCGCCGGCCCCCGGCCGGCCCCCGGCGCCGGTGCGGCGCCGGCCGGCGGCTTCGGTGCGGGGGTAGCGGGCCCGCCGGTGCCCGAAACGAACGCCGCGACGTTCTCGATCTGCACGGCAGACAGACGGCCACGGAACGACGGCATCACACCGCTACCGCTCGCCACGATCGCGGCGACACGGTCGAACGTCGGCCGGCGCTGGTCGAGGTTCGGCCCGATCGTGCCCTTCGAGCCTGCGGCGGCCAACGTATGGCAGGCACCGCACCCGGCCTGCGCGAACACCTGCTTGCCCGCCGCCGGATCGGCGGCACTCCGGTTCCCGGCGCTCGTGCGTCCGTACGCGGCGGACACGGCGAGGAATGCGAGCGCGACGAGAGTGGCGACGAGCACCGCTCCTCGACGCTGCCGCCCCGCGGCTCCAGGTTGTCGACGCACGCTGTCCCTCCGCTACGGCTCGTATCGACCCGACCGACAGAGCCTGCTCTCGCGCCCGTCCTCCGGCAATGGGACCTTGGTCCTAGGACCTTCGTCTCGGAGGCGCGGGGCGTGCCCGCCTCATGCGGGTCACGTCCTCGCGGAAGATCTACGCAGTCCGCCTGAGCAGGAGCAGAGAGCGGCCCTCCACGACCGCCTCGCCGCGCACACGCAGCTCGAACGCGCCCGGCTCGAGCTCCGGCTCCGCAGTCGAGAGCTCGAGTGCCCAGCGCCTGCCGAAGCGGGCAGGCGGCAAGCGGAACGTGATCGGGCCTTCCCAGGCGTTGAACAGGATCAGAAACGAGTCGTCGCCGACCGGCTCACCCTCCCGGGTCTGGGCGGTGATTTCCGCACCGTTCAGAAAGGCCCCCAGCGAGAAGGCGTCTCCCCGCTCCCAGTCGCGCCGCGTCATCGCGCGGCCGTCCGGCCGGAACCACCACACGTCGGGCGCGCCGGAGCCCCGCTGCTCCGCGCCGGTGAGGAAGTCGGGGCGACGGAAGACCGGGTGCTCGCGCCGGAGCGCCACCAGCCGACGCACGAATGCGAGCGTGCGCTGCGCGCGTCCGCCGAGCTCCCAGTCGACCCATGAGAGCTCGTTGTCCTGGCAGTAGGCGTTGTTGTTGCCCCCCTGGGTGCGCCCGAGCTCGTCGCCGGCGAGCAGCATCGGGACGCCCTGCGAGAGGAACAGCGTCGTCAGGAAGTTCCGGATCTGCCGCTCGCGCAGCACGTTGACGGCCTCGTCGTCCGTCTCCCCCTCGACGCCGCAGTTCCAGGAGCGGTTGTCCGTGGTCCCGTCGCCGTTGCCCTCGCCGTTCGCGTCGTTGTGCTTCTCGTTGTACGTGACGAGGTCCCGCAGCGTGAAGCCGTCGTGACAGGTGACGTAGTTGATCGAGGCAAAAGGCCGTCGGCCGTCGCTCTGGTACAGGTCGCTCGAGCCGGTGAACCTCTGCGCGAACGCGCCCACAGCCGTGTGGCTGCGCCAGAAGTCCCGCATCGTGTCGCGGTACATGCCGTTCCACTCGGTCCAGAGCACCGGGAAGTTGCCGACCTGGTAGCCGCCCTCGCCGACGTCCCACGGCTCGGCGATCAGCTTCACCTGCGACAGCACCGGATCCTGGTGGATGATGTCGAAGAAGGCCGACAGGCGGTCGACGTCGTGGAACTCCCGCGCCAGCGCCGAGGCGAGGTCGAAGCGGAAGCCGTCGACGTGGCACTCGATCACGAAGTAGCGCAACGAGTCCATGATCAGCCGGAGGACCGCCGGGTGCGCGGGATTCAGCGAGTTCCCGGTGCCCGTGTAGTCCATGTAGTGCCGCGGATCGTCGGGCATGGTGCGGTAGTAGGAGAGGTTGTCGACGCCCTTGAACGACAGCGTGGGCCCGAGGTGGTTCCCTTCCGCGGTGTGGTTGTAGACGACGTCGAGAATCACCTCGATGCCCGCCCGGTGCATTGCCTTCACGAGGCCCTTGAACTCGCGCACCTGCTCGCCACGCGTGCCGGTCGCCGCGTAGCCGGCGTGCGGCGCCAGGAAGCCGATCGTCGAGTAGCCCCAGTAGTTCGACAGGCCCTTCTCGACGAGAGCGTGCTCGTCGGCGATGTGGTGGATCGGCAGCAGCTCGACCGCGGTGACGCCGAGCGAGGTGAGGTATTCGAGCGCCGGCTCGGACGCGAGCCCTGCGTACGTGCCGCGCAGGTCATCGCGCACGCCCGGCAGGCGCTGCGTGAAGCCCTTCACGTGCAGCTCGTAGATCACGGTCTCGTCCCAGCTGTGCCGCAGGAGGTCATCCCCCTCCCAGTCGAACCCCTCGTCGATGACGACGCTCTTCGGAATCGCCGCCGCGCTGTCCGTCTCGTCCATGATCCCGTCGTCCCCGTCCGCATAGGCGAGCGTCCTCCCGCGCTCCCAGCGGATCGGGCCCTCGACCGCTTTCGCGTACGGATCGATCAGCAGCTTGTGCGGGTTGAAGCGGTGGCCGCGATCGGGCGCCCACGGGCCGTGCACCCGGTACCCGTAGCGCTGGCCCACCCCCACCCCCGGCAGGTAGCCGTGCCAGTTGTGGGCCGTGTTCTGGGCGAGCTCGAAGCGCGTCTCCGTGTCGGCGTCGTCGAACAGGCAGAGCTCGACGCGCTCGGCGTGCTCCGAGAAAAGCGAGAAATTGGTGCCGTTGCCGTCCCAGCTGGGACCGAGCGGAAACGGCGCTCCGGGCCAGGTCGTCATCCGCACCAACCTAGCGACATCTCCCTGCCGGGCCTGCGCCTAACCGGCGGCCTCGGCGGCCCGGAGGCCCCGCAGAGCCCAGGTCGTGAAGAGGCCGCCGAGCAGCAGTGCCAGCCCGAAGGCGAGCGCCACGTGGGTCGGCCCGCCCGAGATGAGACTCCGCCCCGCCTCGAGCAGGTAGGAGACGGGGTTCAACCGGGCAGCGGTGTGCATCCACCCGTTCAGCAGGGTCAAAGGCACGTACACCGGCGCGAGGAAGAGGAGCAGGAAGACCGGCATCTGCATCAGCGGCCCCGCCTGGATCGTGCGCAGCCGCATGGCGATGCCGGCCGACCACATGAAGCCACAGACGTTGACGAGCAGGGCGAGCGTGTAGAGGCCCAGGACGTCGACCGGCCCGCCGCCCACGCGCATCCCGAAGACGAGCGCGACGACGGTCAGCAGGGTCGCCGTGATGCCCCAGCGGAGCATCGCCGCGATTCCGTACCCGAGCACGATGCCCGTCCGGTTCGGCGAGGCGAGCAACAGCCTGCGGGCGAAGCCTCCCTCGAAGTCGCGGGCCACCCCGAAGCCGGTGAAGACGCCGCCGAACGCTGCGGACTGGAGCAGCACGAACACGAACTGAAAGGCCGTATAGCCGTCCGGGAAGTCGAACCCGGGCACCTTGGACACCTGCGAGAGCCCCCCGGCGAACGCCGTGAAGAAGAACATCGGGAACATCAGCGACGGCAGCAGCAGCGAGGGCGTCGTGATCACGTTCTTCAGCGTCCGCCACGCCACACCGGAGGCCACCGACCAGACTCTCATGTGCGCTCCATCCGCTGGCCGAGCGCCCACGACGCCGCGGCCAGCGCGACGACCACGATGGCCGCCGCGATGCCGAAGCCGAGCGCTAGCGCCTGCCCGTCCCAGCCGGTGATGATCAGCCCGCGCACGCACTCGATCAGGTACGAGACCGGGTTC
>DAIOGR010000063.1:0-9679 GCA_036745155.1 Gaiella sp. | reverse complement strand
CGTGTGGCAGGGCGCGCACGAGCCGGCCGTCACGTCCCGGCGTGTCGACCGCGGCCCAGAGGGCGTTCAGCACCGCCTCCTCGGTCGCCTCGACGGTGGCGGCGAAGAGCCCGTCGAGCAGCCGGTCGGGGACGGCGGGCCGCTCGCCCGGCCCTTCTCCGCGGGGCCTCCGGCCGGTCGAGAAGGCAAGGAAGATCTCGCCGCTGCCGTGATGGGCGACCGAGCCCGTCCGGGCGAGGCCGAGCCCGCAGCGGTGGGCGAGCCGGGAGAGCTGCGCCGTCCCGAGCGGCGCATCGGTCGCGACGACCGCGATGCAGCTGCCCGCAGGGGGGCGCGGGTCGAGCCCGTCTCCGACCCCCGGGAACACCGGCACCCCGTCAACACGCAGGTTGCGCGCAGCGCCGAAGTTGGCGAGCACGAGCACGCCGACCGTCGCACCGGCCTCGGGGACGAGCCGGCTGGACGTGCCGATGCCGCCCTTCCAGCCGAAGCAGGTCATCCCGGTGCCGGCGCCCACGCACCCCTCTGCCACCGTCCCCCCGGCTGCGGCTGCGACCGCACGCGACGCGTCCTCCGCCTCCACCTGAACCGTGCGGGCATCGTTGAGCCAGCTGTCGTCGCACTCGCCGACGACGGGGATCACCACGTCCTCGACTCCGACCCTGGCATCGGCAGCGCAAGCAGCAGCCACGGCGCCGTCGAAGACACGGCCGACAGCCATCGTCGAGGTGAGGTAGACAGGGGTCTCGATCAGCCCCCATTCCGATACCTGCAGGAAGCCGGTCAGCTCGCCGGCTCCGTTCAGCACCGCGGCGCCGGCGGGCGCCGGCAGCTCGAACAGGGTCTCGGGCGGCCCGGGCAGGATCGCCGTCACACCCGTGCGCGCAATCCCTCTCCCGCCCGGCTCGTCCCGCCAGACGGTCACATGGCCGACCGTCACGCCGGCCACGTCGGTGATCGCGTTGGCGTCGCCCGGATCGAGGTGCCCGAGGCGCAGCCCCAGGTCGCGCAGGCGCTCGTCGCTCATGGTGGCGCACCCTAGATGATCAATCAGCGGGCGGGATAGGCTCGTCCGGTGAGCCTCTCGGTGCCCCTCGTCTGGAGCGACGCGCACCGGCTGCACGAGCCGGGCGGCGAGATCTGGGTCGGCGTGCGCACGCCGGGGACCGAGGTGCCTGGGCGGGCCGACACGATCCGGAAGGCCCTCCTCGCCGCCGGTGCGCCGGTTGTGCCCGCGGAGCCGCACGACGACGCCTGCCTCGCCGCCGTGCACGATGCCGCCCTCCTCCGCTTCCTGGCCGGCGCCTGGGAGGCCTGGGAGGCCGCTGCGCTGCCCCACGACCCCGGCCAGGATCGCGTCGTCCCGTACGTCTTTCCGCTGCCGGGCCTGATGAACGGGCGCGCGCCGCTCGAGCCCACCGCGACGTGGGCGCGCACGGGCGCGTACTGCTTCGACACGATGACGCTGATCGGGCCGGGCACCTGGGAGGCGGCACGGGGAGCGGCTGACGCCGCGCTCACGGCGGCAGACCTCGTCTCCGGCGGCGCCCCGGCCGCCTACGCCTGCTGCCGGCCTCCCGGGCACCACGTCACCCGCACGGTCTACGGCGGCTCCTGCTACCTGAACAACGCTGCCGTGGCGGCGGAGCGCCTGCGCGGCCACGGCGCCGACCGGGTCGCGATCGTCGACGTCGACGCGCACCACGGCAACGGCGCCCAGGAGATCTTCTGGGAGCGGGCCGACGTGTTCACCGGCTCGGTGCACGTCGACCCTGCCACCGGGTGGTTCCCGCACTTCCTCGGCACCGCCGGCGAGCGCGGGGAGGGGGAGGGACGCGGCGCCAACCTGAACGTGCCGCTGCCCCCGGGCGCGGGCGACGGCGAGTGGCTCCGGGCCGTGGCCGAGGTCGCCCAGGCGGCGCGGAACAACGGCGCGGAGGCGCTCGTCCTCGCGCTCGGCGTCGACGCTGCCGGCGGCGACCCCGAGAGCCCACTGGCCGTCAGTCGCTCCGGCTACCGCGAGGCCGGGCGGATCGTCGGAGCGCACGGCTTGCCCACCGTGGTCGTGCAGGAGGGCGGCTACGATCTCGCCGCGATCGGCGACCTCGTGCTCGCCGCCCTGGAAGGCCTCGAGGAGGGTCTGCATGCCTGAGCCGCTGCCCATCTGGATCGGGAAGGACGAGGTCGAGGGGACCCCTTCGCAGCCGCGGCAGGACGTGAGCCCGCCGCCGCACTGGCGCCTCGAGGCCGTCGCCGCGACGGAGCGGCCTCGCTCCCTGACGATCGCCGCCGACGGCGGGACGGTGGCGTTCATCCAGGATCGGGACACCTCCGACGTCTGGTTGCTGGAGCTCGGGGCCGACGTGCCGCGCCGGCTCACGACCGGCCGCGACCCGATGCCGTACTGGGAGGACACGGAGCCCCGGATCTCACCGGACGGGACGCAGGTGGCCTACGCCGACCAGGGCGCCGTGTGGGTCGTGGCCGCCGCGGGCGGCCCTCCGCGGCGGCTCGCCGAGGCCGGCAGCCCGGTGTGGCTCGGCAACGACAGGCTGATCGTGGCGGTGGAGCGGCACGACACCTCCCGGCTCGCCGTGCTCGACGTCGCCGACCCGTGGCCCAAACGCCTTTGTGACACTGTGTCACGAGCGCTGTCGCCGGGGGCGGGCGGCGCGAACGCGTGGCACGGGGACGAATGGGGGGCGGCCGTCTCTCCCGACGGGTCGGCAGTCGCGTTCGCCTTCACGCCGCGCGACGACCTGCTCCGTATCGAGATCCGCATTGCGGAGGTCGCGAGCGGCGCCGTCCGGGCGCTGACGGGCACGCCGCTCCTGGCCGACCGGTCGCCGGCCTGGTCGCCCGACGGCGCCACGATCGCCTACGCGTCCGAGCGCTCGGGCTGGTACGAGCTGCACCTCGTCGGCGCCGACGGCAGCGGCGAGCGGCAACTCAGCCGCGCGGAGGCCGACCTCAGCGAGCCCTCGTGGCATCCGGACGGCAGCCGGCTCGTGGCGATCCGCTGCCGGCGCAACCGCTTCGACCTCGTCACCGTCGACGCCGTGAGCGGCGAGCTGGCGGTCGTGGCCGAGGGCGGCACCTGGGGCAATCCCCGCTGGACGCACGACGGCGCCATCGTCGCCACCTACGAGGACGCCGGCACGGCGCCGCAGCTCCGGCTCGTCCGCGAGGGGGGCGCCGCCGTGACGGTGCACGCCCCGACGCCCCTGCCGGTGCGGTCGGCGCCACACGTCCGCCCGCATGACGTCGTCTACACCTCGTTCGACGGCGTCGAGATCCCCGCCTTCCTGCTCCGGCCCGCCGGCGCCTCGTCCGAGCTCCCGGCGCCTGCGATCGTCTATCCGCACGGCGGCCCCACGAGCTGCTACGGCGACGAATGGGACGGGCACGCGCAGTACTTCCTCGACAAGGGCTATGCCTGGCTCGCGATCAACTTCCGCGGCTCCACCGGCTACGGCCGCGAGTTCGAGCGGCTCAACCACGGGGACTGGGGTGTGGGGGACACGAAGGACTGCCTGGCCGCCGCGGACTACCTGCGCACCCTCGACTGGGTCGACGGCAACCGCCTCGGCATCTTCGGCGCGAGCTACGGCTCCTACCTGGCGCTGCTGTCCGTCACCGACGACCCCGAACGGCGCTTCCGCTGCGCCGTCGCCAAGTACGGCGACTGCGACATCCTCACCTCGTGGGCCCAGGGCGACCGCGAGGGCGTCCAGGACATGGGACGGATGATGGCGCACCCCTCCGCCGACCCGGATGCCTACCGCGCCGGCTCGCCCGTGCACCGGCTGGCCAACGTGCAGGTGCCGCTCCTGATCGCCCACGGCGAGCTCGACGCGCGTGTCAGCCCGAAGCAGTCCGAGCAGCTCGTGCGCGAGCTCCGCCGCCTCGGCGGCAAGACCTTCGAGTACGTCACCTACCCGACGGAGGCGCACGGCTTCCTGCGGGCCGGGCCGCAGCTGCACTTCTACCGGCGGCTGGAGCGGTTCCTCGACTGGTACTTGCTGTAGACCACTTCCGGGCGAGGGGCGAACAGCCACGCGCGGGCGTGTCTCCCCTGCCTTTCCGGGAGACACCCCCTTGGCCACATCCACCGCGCGCCTTGACTCCCTGGTCAGCGGACGGCGATCATGGGGCGGCGTCCCGGCCGGGGCCACGATCAGGGAAAGGGGCACGGCGTGCGTTCCATGAAGAGGATGCGGTTCGTCCTGCTCACGCTGGCGGTCGCGCTGGTGGCGGTCGCGGTCGCGAGCGCCGCGGAAGGGGACAAGGTCGTCTTCACCGTGGGCCTGACGAACGACGTGGACACGCTGAACCCGGTCGTCGGGGTCGAGGTGCCCGACTACGAGGTGTGGAACATCCAATACGCAACGCTCACCGACAAGGCGGCATCCGACTTCAGGACGATCCCTGGGCTCGCTGAGTCTTGGCAGGCGTCGAATGGCGGCAAGACGTACACGTACACGCTGCGCGACGGTCTCACCTGGTCGGACGGCACGGCCCTCACCGCCGACGACGTCGCGTACACCGTCAATCGCGCGCGCAAGGAGCAGTGGCTCAACTACAGCTCGACGGTCGCGAACATCACCGCCACGGCGCCGGATGCCCGGACGGTCGTGCTCACGAGCTCGGTGCCCGATCCGAAGCTGCCCACGATGGACGTGTACATCGTCCCGAAGCACATCTGGGAGAAGCTCGACGCCAAGGCAGTCACGAAATACCCGGCGCTCGACGGCGTCGGCTCGGGCCCGTTCACCCTGGCGGAGCTGAAGCGCGGGCAATTCTGGAGACTGAAGGTCAACCCGGGCTACTGGGGCTGGCACGGGCAGGCCCCGAAGGTGGACGAGGTCGTCTTCCGGCTCTTCAACAACGCCGACGCCATGGTGGCGGCTTTGAAGAAGGGCGAGATCGATGCTGCGCACGACGTGCCGACCCAGTCCTTCAAGAGCCTCGAGTCGACCGCCGGGATCGTCACCGTCAGGGGCGAACAGGGAGGGTTCGTCGAGATCGCCCTCAACGGCGGCCAGGGGCTGAAGCAGGGAAACCCGGCGCTCTCCGACCTCCGCTTCCGCCAGGCGATCGCCCACGCCATCGACAAGCAGACACTCGTGGACAAGGTGCTCGTCGGCCTCGGCAGGCCCGGAACGACGATCAGCCCCTCCGCCAACCCGAAGTGGATTCCGTCCATCCCAGCCTCCGAGCAGTACGGCTTCGACCTCGGCAAAGCGAAGGCTCTTCTCGACGCGGCAGGCTACAAGGACGGAAACGGCGACGGGATCCGGGAGCTGCCGGGCGGCCGGTCGATCGTCCTCGACTATCTGGTGCGATCGGAGTCGCAGACCGCTGCCCAAGACGCCGAGTTCGTCTCCGGCTGGCTCAAGGAGATCGGCATCGGAACGAAGCTGATCACCGTCAACGACTCGAAGCTGACGGAGGTGATCGGCAAGGGTGAGTACGACCTGTTCGAGTGGGGTTGGACGCCCTTCGTCGACCCGGATCCCGAGCTCTCCTACTTCACGTGCGGGCAACTGAGCAAGGACCCGCAGAACCCGACGAACTACTACAACGACGCGAACTGGTGCTCGCCTGCGTACGACGCCGACTACAAGGCGCAGAAGGTCGAGCTCGACCCGGCGAAGCGGCTGGCGATCGTGCACCGCATGCTGAAGACGTTCTACGACGCGGCCGTCTACAACGTGCTCTGGTACGACGCCGACCTGCAGGCGTATCGCACGGACCGCTTCACCGGCTGGATTCGCCAGCCTGCGGGTACGGGTCCGGTGCTCTTCTCGAACACGTCCCCGACCTACGCGGCGCTGACTCCGGTGGCGTCGTCCTCGAGTGGCGGGGGTGGCCTCTCCACCGGCGCCATCGCCGGGATCGTGGTCGCCGTAATCGCAGCCCTTGCAGGCGCCGCGCTGCTGCTCACGCGTCGGCGCAGCGCCGACGAGCGGGAGTAGGCCGGGACTTGCGTCGCGCGCCCGGAGGCGCGGCCGGTCAGGGATCCGCGTGAGCGCACGTTTCGTGGGGCGGAAGCTCGCGGGGGCGTTCGTGACCCTGCTCTTCGTCGTCTGCTTCAACTTCTTCCTCTTCCGGGTCGTCGAAGGCGATCCGGTTGCCAACCTCTTTCGGGGCCGTAACCTGACCGTCGAGCAGCGGGACGAGCTGCGCCGCCAGTTCGGCCTCGACGGCTCGCAGGCGATCCAGTTCGTGCGGTATGTCGAGCAGACGGCGAAGCTCAACCTCGGTCGCAGCTACACGTCCAACGAGCCGGTCGTGTCGGAGATCCGGCGCCGCGCCTGGCCGACGATCGCACTGGTCGGCATTTCGACTCTCCTCTCCACCGTGTTCGGCGTTCTGATCGGGATCGCCGCCGCCTGGAAGCGTGGCTCGTTCACCGACTACGCCGGCACGACCGTCACGATGGCGACGTACTCGATGCCGGATTTCTGGCTCGGGATGCTGCTGCTCATCACCTTCGGAGTCACGCTGGGCTGGTTCCCGATCGGCGGCATCACCGACCCGAACTCCGGCGCGACGGGAATCGTGAAGCTGCTCGACCAGGGGCGGCACATGTTCCTGCCTGCGTTGACCCTCACGGTCGCCTATCTGGGCGAGTACGCGCTCGTGATGCGCTCGTCGCTCCTCGACACGATGCGGGAGGACTACCTCACGCTCGCGCGTGCCAAGGGCCTTCGCGACACGCTCGTACGCAACCGCCACGCCGTCCCGAACGCGCTGCTGCCCGTCGTGACGCTGATTGCGATCAACTTCGGGTTCGTCCTCTCGGGCGCGATCGCCGTGGAGACGATCTTCTCCTGGCCCGGACTCGGCCTCGCCACATACGAGGCGCTCAACGGGCCAGACCTGCCCATGCTGCAAGGGCTCTTCCTGGTGTTCAGCGCGGCGGTGATCTTCTTCAACCTGGTTGCCGACCTGCTCTACGCGTATCTCGACCCGCGGGTACGGACGTCGTGAGCTCCACCGTCCAGCCGCTCTCCGCCCGGAGGATCGCCTGGGCGCGCCGGCGCCGCGCCCTGGCCGAGGCCGGGCAGTCCTATCGCGGCAGCGTGCCGGGAATGATCGGGATCTGCGTCCTCGTGCTCGTCGTCCTGATGGCGCTGCTCGCACCGTGGATCAGCGACCAGGCGGAGCTCCGGGCCGTCAACACCGTCGCCAACCCCGTCTGGGCGTCGCCGTCGCACTTCCTGCCTCTCGGCACCGACAACCTCGGCCGCAGCATCTGGGCCCAGTTCGTCTGGGGCGCGCGCATCAGCCTGCTCGTAGGACTTGCCGCGACCGTGCTCGCGATCGTGATCGGCTCGGCCGTCGGGGTCACGTCAGGCTTCGTCGGCGGCTGGACGGACGCCGTCCTGATGCGCCTGACCGAGTGGTTCCTCGTGATCCCGTTCCTGCCGCTCGCGATCGTTCTCGCCGCGGTGCTCGGCCCGTCCGTCACCAACGTCATCATCGTGATCGGGATCACCTCCTGGCCGTCCACGGCACGCCTCATTCGGGCGCAGGTCCTGACGCTCAAGGAGCGCCTCTACGTCGACCGCAGCCGAGCGCTCGGCGCGTCCCGGCGGCACCTGATGGGAAAGCACATCCTCCCGAACGTGGCCCCGCTGATCCTGGCCAACACGACGCTCACGGTGCCGATCGCGATCCTCTCCGAGACGACGTTGTCCTTCCTCGGCCTCGGCGACCCGACCCGTGCCTCGTGGGGGAAGATGCTGAACGAGGCGTTCGACGCCGGCGCGCTGAGCCGCAACGCCTGGTGGTACTACCTCCCCGCGGGGCTCGGGATCATGGCCGTCGTGCTCGCCTTCACGCTCTGCGGCCAGGCGCTCGAGGAGATCCTGGACCCACGCCTGCGGGAACGACGGACGTGAGCGCGGCGCCGCAGCCCGCAGCTCCGCTCCTGTCGGTGCGCGACCTGCACGTCACGTATCGCAGCCAGACCGGAGGCGTTCCGGCCGTGCGGGGCGTGTCGTTCGACCTCGCGGCCGGTGAGACACTCGGGCTCGCCGGCGAGTCGGGCTGCGGCAAGTCCACGATGGCAGGGGCGCTGCTGCGGCTGCTGCCGCGAGGCACGACCGTCACCGGGCAGGTGCTGCTCGCGGGCGAGGACGTTCTCACGATGAAGCCCGGCCGGCTGCGGGCCGTACGGTGGACCGAGGCCTCGATCGTCTTCCAGGGCGCGCTCCACACGCTGAACCCCGTGCACCGGATCGGTCGCCAGATGGCGGAGCCGATCCAGGTGCACGATGCCGCCATCGGTGCGCGCGAGGCGCGCCGCCGGATCGAAGAGCTGCTCGAGGTGGTCGGGCTCCCCGCGCGAAGAGCCGACGACTACCCGCACCAGCTTTCCGGCGGTCAGCGGCAGCGCGTGCTGATCGCGCTGGCGCTCGCCTGCAACCCACGACTGCTGATCGCCGACGAGCCCACAACCGCCCTTGACGTGATGGTGCAGGCGCAGGTGCTGCAGCTGCTCGAGGACCTGCAGAAAGAGCTCGGCCTGGCCGTCATCTTCATCACGCACGATCTGTCGACGCTCTCGTCCGCATGCCGCCGGCTCGCGATCATGTATGCGGGACGGATCGTCGAGGACGGTCCGAGCAGGGAGGTCTTCCGGGAGGCCGCCCACCCGTACACCGAGGCCCTCTCGGCGGCTTTTCCGATCATCGGCGATCCGCGCTTCCGGATGCAACCCTCCGGTCTCGGCGGCGATCCTCCCGATCCGCGCCAGGTCCCGTCGGGCTGCCCCTTCCACCCGCGCTGCCCCGTCGCCGAGCCTCGGTGCACGACCACCGACGTCGAGCTCTGGCCGACGGGACGGCCGGGCCATGCCGCCGCCTGCGTGCGCGTGCTCGACAGGGGACAGTCGTGACGGAGGCGCTGCTCGAAACGCGCGACGTCCACGTTTCCTTCCCGGGGCGTAAGGGCACCGTTGCCCGGGCGGTCGACGGTGTCGATCTGGAGGTGCGTGCAGGTGAGGTGCTCGCGCTCGTGGGCGAGTCGGGGTGCGGCAAGACGACGCTGGCGCGGACGATTCTCGGCCTCGAGCGCCCGGTGCGTGGAGAGGTGCGCTTCCGCGGTGCGCCGCTCGCGTACGACAACGCGTCGCTGAGGCGGTACCGGCGACAGGTGCAAATGGTGTTCCAGGACCCGAGCGGGTCGCTCAACCCTCGGCAGACGATCTACGAGGCGGTGGCCGAGGGGCTCCGCATCCAGAAGGTCGAGGGTGACGAGGCAGCCCGTGTGGCCGACGCCCTTGCCCGTGCCGGGCTACGGCCGGCCGAGCGGTTCATGCCGCTGTACCCCTACGAGGTCTCCGGCGGGCAGCGGCAGCGCGTCGTCATTGCGGGGGCGATGGTGCTGCAACCGGAGCTCCTGGTAGCGGACGAGCCCGTGTCGAGCCTCGATGCCTCGGTGCGCGGCGAGATCCTGCAGCTGATGCTGCGGCTCGTGCAGGACACGGGCGTCGCGATCCTCGTCGTCACGCACGACCTCGGGCTTGCGTGGAACATTGCCGACCGCGTCGCGGTCATGTACCTGGGCCGCATCGTGGAGCAGGGGACGACGGAGGAGTTGCTCGACGACCCGCGCCATCCGTACACGCGGGCCCTGCTCTCCGTCGTGCCCGAGATCGAGCGGATGA
>DAIOGR010000062.1:0-9856 GCA_036745155.1 Gaiella sp. | reverse complement strand
CGAACTACGAAAGCCAAAGGCGCTGACGCGCCTGCTCCGCCATCGACATGGGGATGGCGCCGTCACGCGGCCGGTGCATCCAGTAGTAGACGATCGCCATGATCCATGGCGACCCGAACAGCAAACGAAAGGCCCGCGTTTGCGGGCCTTTCTGAAGCGGATGATGGGACTCGAACCCACGACCTTCTGCATGGCAAGCAGACGCTCTACCAACTGAGCTACATCCGCGAACGGTGGCCAGTATAGCCGCGCCTCAGCGGCAGTAGCCCCACCGGGTCAGGTCACGCATCAGGGCTTGTGCGTACCGTGCTCCCACCGGCCCCAGCTCCTCGGTGCGCGGCGGCGAGAAGGCGCCGGCCGCGAGCAGCGTGCGCAGGCGGGCCTCGACACGTGGCCTGCCGCCGAGGCGACACGTGTCGGCGGCCCAGGCCGCGAACAGGCCCCGCACCTCGTCCTCGCCCGGCAGCAGCTTCGCGAGCTCCTGCTCGAGGCCCCGGGCGTCCGCCGCCACACGTCCCGGGTACGACGCGGTCACGTCGACGAAGCGCCGGCCCCGCAGGCGCCAGAGCTGCAGGGGCCGCCCCGAGGCGGCATACGAGGTGTAGAGGTAGGAGAAGCGGTCGTCCTGGGACGAGAAGACGGGCACGGCTCCGATGCGGCCGATCGTCGCGCCGGGGTTGCCGAAGTTCTTGACGGCCGGGGCGCCGCCGGCGAGCGGAACGACCTGCGCGACCGAGCAGCAGTGCGCGCCGCCCGTGTACAGCCAGAGTACGGCGGACGGCCGGCCGCCGCCGAGGTCGTCGAGCTCGAGCAGCCGTGCCGTGTCGTCGATCACCGTGCAGCCGCCGTCCCGGCAGGCCGGCGGGAGCTCCACGCCGCGGTCGAGCACCGTCCCGCCGCGCAGCGTCACCCGCAGGTGGACGCCGCGGATGAGCGCGAAGGCGTCACGGGTTTCCAGCCTGACGGTCAGCGTCGCCGTCCAGTCGCGGAGACGCACCGTCTCCACGTGTGTCGGCCCGCCTCCCCCGCCGGCTGCGAAACCGGCCGCTTGTGACACTGTGTCACAAGCGATTGCGAGCGCCGAGGCGACGACAGCGCCGGCGAGGAGGCCGCCCGCCTTCACGGGGCCTCGAACACGAGCGCGGCCGCCTCCTGCGCCGCGCGTGCCGCCGCCGCGCGGTTGACGGCGTTCACGATCGCACGCAGCGAGGCGGTGAGGATGGAGCCGTGCACGCCGACGCCCCAGAAGGCCTCGTCGTCCACGTCCGCCTCGACGTATGCAGCGGCTTTCGCGTCGGCGCTCGCGGCCATCGCGTGCTCGTGGTAGTCGCGGATCGAGATCCTGACGCCGAACGCCTTCGCGAAGGCGTCCACGAGCGCTGCGATGGGGCCGTTCCCCTCGCCCTCGATCACCCGCTCCTCCCCGTCGACGCGCACGCGGGCGGCGATCTGATCGGAGTCCTCCTCGCTCGAGTGCGTGTAGGCGACGAGCTCGTACGGCCGCACGTGGTCGAGGTAGCCGGCGTCGAACGCGTCCATCAGCTCGGCGGCCGTCAGCTCTCCCCCGCGCGCGTCGGTGATCTGCTGCACCTTGCGCGCGAAGTCCACCTGCAGGCCGCGCGGCAGCTCCAGGTGGTGCTCGGCCGCCATCAGATACGCGACACCGCCCTTCCCGGACTGGGAGTTGACCCGGATGATCGCCTCGTAGCTGCGGCCCACGTCCTTGGGGTCGATGGGCAGATACGGCACGTCCCAGACGTCGGAGCCTGACCGCTCCTGCGCGTCCATGCCCTTCTTGATCGCGTCCTGATGGGAGCCGGAAAAGGCGGTGTAGACCAGCTCGCCGGCGTACGGGTGCCGCGGATGCACCGGCAGCTCGTTGCACTCCTCCACGATCGCCTTCGTCTCGTCGAGCGAGGAGAGGTCGAGGCCGGGGTCGACACCCTGCGTGAGCAGGTTCAGCGCCAGCGTGACGAGGTCGACGTTGCCGGTGCGCTCGCCGTTCCCGAACAGGCAGCCCTCGACGCGCTCCGCCCCGGCCATCAGGCCGAGCTCGGCCGTCGCCACGGCCGTGCCCCGGTCGTTGTGCGGGTGCACCGAGATCACCGCGGCGTCGCGAGCGGAGAAGTGCCGGCAGAACCACTCGATCCGGTCCGCGTACACGTTCGGCGGGAACTGCTCCACGGTGGTCGGCAGGTTGACGATCATCTTCCGCTCCGGCGTCGGCTCCCACTCCGCCGCCACCGCCTCGCAGATCTCGAGCGCGTAGTCGAGCTCCGTGTGGTGGAAGCTCTCCGGCGAGTACTGGAAGACGATGTCCGTGCCGGTCTGCCCGGCGAGCTGCCTGCACAGCGCCGTTCCGCGCACGGCGAGATCCGTGATTCCCTGCTTGTCCATCCGGAAGACGACACGACGCTGCGTCACGGAGGTCGAGTTGTAGAGGTGCACGATCGCACGACGGGCGCCGTCGATCGCCTCGAACGTCCGCTCGATCAGCTCCGGCCGCGCCTGGGTCAGCACCGCGATCGTGACGTCGTCGGGGATCAGGCCCTCCTCGACGAGCGCCCGGGCGAAGTCGAAGTCGGTCTTCGACGCGGACGGGAAGCCGACCTCGATCTCCTTCACGCCGAGCGAGAGCAGAAGGTCGAAGAACCTGCGCTTGCGCGCCGCGTCCATCGGGTTGACGAGCGCCTGGTTGCCGTCGCGGAGATCGGTCGAGCACCAGATCGGCGCCCGGCCGAGCACGACGTCCGGCCAGGTGCGGTCGGGCAGGGCTACGGTCTCGTAGGGTCGGTACTTGTGGGACGGCATCGGCATCGGGGCTCTCCTCGAGGACGGACTTCTCCCGCGATGTGCGCGGGCACGGTCGGGTGTATGTCGTCGCTCGTTTCCCCTAGCGGGGAAGGAGGAGGGCAAGCGCGAGCAGGCCGAGGCCGGGCCGAAGAGAGGTGTGCGCGCCTGCTGCCATCCCGGATACCGTAGCCGACCGCGGCCCGCAGGACAACGTGACCCCAGGTCACCGGGGCGCCGAGCTCAGCCCTGCGCGTCGAGCGCGTCGTTCACGAGCCGGTCGGCCAGCTCGTTGTGCTCGCGCCGCACGGCCGTGTACGTCACGGAGCCGACGGCCCGCGCGAGCCGCGACGCCTCGAGCGAGAGCGCCCGCAGCGCCTCGTTCTTGACCCTGTACTCGCCGCGCATCTGCTTCACCATCAGCTCGGAGTCGGAGACGACCTCGAGCTCGGTCACGCCCAGCTCGTCGGCCCGGCTCAGGCCGTGCAGGAGCGCGGTGTACTCGGCCACGTTGTTCGTGGCAATGCCGATCGCCTCACCGCGGGCGTCGAGCACGGTGCCGTCGGGGGCCTCCAGCACGAAGGCGGACGCGGCCGGGCCGGGATTGCCGCGGGCGCCTCCGTCGGTGAAGAGACGCGCTCTCACGGGCGCGGAGGGAAGGGGGAGCTCATGCTGCCCGACACGGTACTCGACGCCACTTGCATACAACTTCGTTACACGCTGAGGGGCTTCTTTCCGAGCTTCGGCTGCTAGCTTGTGACACGAGCAAGCGAGGGAGGGAGGTGCAAGCATGGGTCAACTACTCCTCATCGGGCTCTCGATCGTGGTCGGGCTGCTGTGCGGACTCGGCCTGGCGCAGGACTCGATCAAGAACGCGCGACTGCGCAAGTCGGCGTAGGGCTCGCGTCACGAGCCGACGTCGAACACGATCCCCTGCGCGAGCGGAAGCTCGCTCGTGAAGTTCACCGTCGCGGTCTGCCGGCGCATGTAGGCCTTCCAGGCGTCCGAGCCTGACTCGCGGCCGCCCCCGGTCTCCTTCTCGCCGCCGAACGCCCCACCGATCTCGGCTCCGCTCGGGCCGATGTTGACGTTCGCGATCCCGCAGTCCGAGCCGGACGCGGCGAGGAACCGCTCGGCCTCGCGCAGGTCGGTCGTGAAGATCGAGGAGGCGAGGCCCTGTGGAACCCCGTTCTGCAAGGCAATCGCCTCGTCGGGATGGGCGTAGGTGAGCACGTAGAGGATCGGGGCGAAGGTCTCCTGCTCGACGACGGCGGTCTGCGCGGGCATGCGGACGATCGTCGGCTCGGCGTACCACGCGTCCGGCCACCGGTCGGCGAGGGCGCGGCCGCCGCCGACGACGACCTCGCCGCCCTCGGCGCGTGCCTGCCCGAGCGCCGCTTCCATCCGGCCGAACGACTCGCCGGTCATGAGCGGGCCGACGAGAATCCCCGGTTCGCGGGGATCGCCGATCGGGACGCTGCGGTAGGCCTGCGCGAGCCGCTCGACGAGTGCGTCGACGATCGACTCGTGCACGATCAGGCGGCGCAGGCTCGTGCACCGCTGCCCCGCCGTGCCGACGGCGGCGAAGAGCACGCCGCGGACGACGAGGTCGAGGTCGGCGCTCGGCGCGACGACGGCGGCGTTGTTGCCGCCCAGCTCGAGCAGCGAGCGGCCGAGCCGTGCCGCGATGCGCGGCGCGATCGCCTTCCCCATCTGCGTCGACCCGGTCGCCGAGACGAGGGGAACGCGCTCGTCGTCGGCGAGCTGCACCGCCCGGTCGGCGCCACCGACCACGAGCTCGAAGAGGCCGTCCGGCACGTCACCGAAACGCTCGGCGGCACGACGGAGCAGCGACGTGGTCGCGATCGCGGTCAGGGGCGTCCGCTCGGAAGGCTTCCAGATCACAGGGTCGCCGCAGATGAGCGCGAGCGCCGCATTCCAGCTCCAGACGGCGACGGGGAAGTTGAACGCGCTGATCACGGCCACGGGCCCGAGCGGGTGCCAGGTTTCCGTGAGCCGGTGCCCGGGACGCTCCGACGCGATCGAGCGGCCGTAGAGCTGGCGCGAGAGCCCGACCGCGAAGTCGCAGATGTCGATCATCTCCTGCACTTCACCGAGGCCCTCCTGCGCGATCTTCCCCACCTCGAGCGTGACCAGGCTGCCCAGTGTCTCCTTCTCGCGGCGAAGCTCCTCGCCGAGCAGGCGGACGAGCTCGCCCCGGCGCGGCGCCGGGACCTCGCGCCACTGCGCGAACGCCTCGGTCGCGCGCGCGACGGCGGCAGCGGTCGCGGCAGCGTCGGTGCGGGCGACTCGGCCGATCTCCTCGCCGGTGATCGGCGTCCGGACGACGAGGTCGCCTTCGCGGGTCGAGCCCGGGTCGACGGCGAGGCGCTCGAGCAGATCGGCTGCGGATGTCAGGGGTGCGACGGTGGCCACGATGCGCTCCTCCACGAGACGGCGAGACACCTCGACGGTACCTATCGCGCGGTGATGTAGTCCTTGAGGTACTTGATCTCGAAGGTCTGTTGCCGTGTCTGGAACTTGACGAGGTCTCCGATCGAGACCATCCCGACGAGCTTGCCGCCGTCCGTGACCGGAGCGTGCCTGATCCTGCGGTCGGTCATCAGGGCCATGCTCTCCTCTATGCCCGTCTCGGGCGTGACGCAGATGACGGGCGCGGACATCACCTCGCTGACGTTCGTGGTGCGCGAGCGCCGGCCCTCGACGGCGATCCGCCGCAGGTAGTCGCGCTCGGTGAAGATCCCGACGATCTCGTCACCTTCGGTGACGAGCAGCGCGCCGACGTTCGCCTCGACCATTGCCTTGACGGCGTCGAACACGGTTGCGTCGCCGCCGATCCTTATCACGTCGCCGGGCTTTCCCTGCAGGATGTCCGCGATCGTCTTCAGCGAGGGGCCCTCCGTGTCATGCAGGCAGTTGAGCGCGCGACACCGGCGCTGTCAAGTGGCGCAGGCGGCGCGGGCGGCCGCTCACACGCGGGCGATGTTCGGAACGACGCGGCCGTCCTCGTGGACGACGGCATTCCAGCTCTGGTAGCCGTGCTCGAGGTCGGCGATGTCGTGGCCGCGCTCGGAGATCCGCACCGGCTGGGCCGACTCGGGCGAGACGCGGTACTGGTACCAGGAGATGTCCCAGGCGAACGTGAGCACGAGCTCCGCATTGACGCCCGACAGCGGCGTGATCGAGACGCGCGGCTCGCCGAGCGCCTTCGCGACCCCGGCGATGGTGCGGCGAAACTGGCTGGCGTTGAACAGCTCGGCCGCCTCCACGAGCGCGATCTCGTCGTCGGAAAGCCTCCGCAGGATCGGCTCGCTCACGACCGGCTCGTGATCCTGCGCGCGCGAGCCGAGCAGCGACTGCCAGAGCGACCGGGAGCGGCGGCGGCGAACCGGCTGTTGCAGCGCACGTGAGACGGCGACGCCCTCTCGTACCCAGCCGTGGTCGAGGGCGATCTCGGTGCACAACGGGCAGACGTCGACGTAGCGGCTTCCGTCCGGTGAGAACCGGAAGGCCTGCTCTCCCATCAACAGGGTGCGCTCGCAGACCGCGCACTCCCTGGTGACGTTGGCGTTCGTCACGCGCATGGGCCGATCACTATAGCCCGCTTGCAGGGGATTTCGAACTCGAATCAGAATGACGCTTCGTCGGCTGGGCGTGATGGGCGCGTGCGCTGCGAGGACGCAGGGAGCCCCGATAGCAGCGCTATCGGGGCGACCAAGGACGAAGCAGCGTGCCCGCACAGCGCGTCCAGACGGCACAAGGCTTCATTCTGATTCGGGTTCTTACGCTGTCGCCGACTCCCGTGCCTTCTTCGCGTCCTCGATCACCTTCTGGGCGACGTGGGTCGGCACCTCCTCGTAGCGCAGGAAGTGCATGGAGTAGTCGCCGCGCCCGCCGGTCATCGAGGTGAGCGACTGGGCGTAGGAGAGGAGCTCCGCCATCGGCACCTCTGCCCTGATCGTCGTCAGCCCGGACGAGGGCTCCATCCCGTGCAGCCGGCCGCGGCGTGAGTTGAGGTCGCCGTTGACCGCTCCCACCGCCTCGTCGGGGACGGTCACCTCGAGCTCCATGATCGGCTCGAGCAGGACCGGGTTGGCCTTGCCGTAGGCGTCCTTCCACGCCATCGAGCCGGCGATCTTGAAGGCCATCTCGGACGAGTCGACCGTGTGGTAGGAGCCGTCGACGAGTGAGACGCGCACGCCCTGGACAGGCGCCCCGGCGAGCTCGCCGTGGGCCATCGCCTCCTGGACGCCCTTGTCGACGGCGGGGCGGTAGCTCTGCGGGACGACGCCCCCGACGATCTTGTCCACGAACTCGTAGCCGACCCCTCCCTCGAGCGGCTCGATCAGGATGTGGCAGTCGCCGAACTGGCCGCGACCGCCGGTCTGCTTCTTGTAGCGCCCCTGCGCCCGCGCCTCGGAGCGGATCGTCTCGAGGTACGGGACACGCGGCGGGTGCAGCTCGACGTCGACGCCGAAGCGGCGGTGCGCGCGCTCGAGCGCGACCTCGACGTGCATCTGGCTCATGCCGGAGAGGATCTCCTCGCCCGTCTGAGGGTCGCGCCGGAGCCGGAGCGTCGGGTCCTCCTCGGCGAGCCGGCGGATCGCGTTCGCGACCTTGTCCTCCTCACCTTTCTGCCTGGGAGTGATCGCGAAGCTCATCACGGGGTCGGGGAAACGGAGCTCCGGCAGCCCGCCGTCGATCTCCCTGTCGGTCAGCAGGTCTCCGGTCTTGACGTCCTTCAGCTTGGCCACGGCGCCGAGGTCGCCCTCGCCGAACTCCTTGACCCCGGTGGTCTCCTTGCCCTGCGGCTGCAGGAGCGTGCCCATGCGCTCCTTCGCGTGCCCGCGGGCGTCCACGAGCGTCGAGTCGGTGGTGACCGTGCCCTTGAGCACCCGGAAGAGGTTGATCTTCCCCGCGAACGGGTCGGCCACGGTCTTGAACACGAACGCGGCCGTCGCGGCGCCGTCCACCTCGATGGGGGCGCCCTTCCTCGCGGGCGAGGGCACGCCTTCGACGATCAGGTCGAGGAGCGCGTGCGTGCCGAGGTTCTTCGTGGCGACGCCGCAGGCGACGGGGAACACCTCGCCTCGCGTGACGGCGATCTTGAGGGCGGCGGCGACGTCGTGCGGGTCGAGGTCGCCGCCCTCGAGGTACTTCTCCATCAGCGTCTCGTCGGTCTGGACGACCTCGTCGAGCAGCTTCTCCCGGTACTCCTGCGCGATCTCGGCCATGTGGTCGGGGATGGGGCCCGGCTCGCCTTCCTTGCCTCCGTCAGGGCTCGTGTACGCGCACATGTGGAGCACGTCCACGATCCCCTGGAGGTCGTGCTCGGCTCCGATCGGGAGGTGCACCGCCACGCAGCGCGACGAGAACTGCTCCTGGATCTGCGCGAGCGTCCGGTAGAAGTCGGCCCGCTCGCGGTCGAGCATGTTCACGAAGAGGAGGCGCGGGAGCCCGAGCTCGTCGGCCACCTTCTTGACGCGGGCAGTGCCGACCTCGAGGCCCATCACCCCGTTGACGACGACGAGGGCCCCTTCGACGACGCGGAGGGCGCAGCGGGACTCCCCCTGGAAGCTCGGGTCGCCCGGCACGTCGAGCAGGTTGATCTTGCGGTCCTGCCAGGAGGTGTGCACGAGGGTCAACGCAATCGACATGCGCCGCTTCTGCTCGTCCTCGTCCCAGTCGCTGACCGTGGAGCCCGCCTCGACCGTGCCGAGCCGGTTCACCTCTCCGGTCTGGTAGAGCAGCGCCTCGACGAGCGAGGTCTTGCCGGTACCGCGGTGTCCGACGACAGCGACGTTGCGGATCTTTCCGGGCTCTGTTGCAGCCATGGGCGTCCGTTCCTCCTGAAGATGTCCGGTCGGGACGATCTTAGAGGCTCCGGCCGTGCAGGCTCGCCGCGAACCAGACGAGCGGCTAGGTCTCGGCGGGCTCGCGCACGCCGCCGGAGAGGCGGGCCTTGAGGCGCAGCACGGCTTTCGTGTGCAGCTGCGAGACACGCGACTCGGTCACACCGAGCACCTCGCCGATCTCGCGAAGCGTCAGCTCCTCGTAGTAGTAGAGGGTGACGACGAGCTTCTCGCGCTCGGGCAGGCGTGCGATCGCCTCGCCGAGCGCCTCCTTCATCTCCGTCTGCTCCAGCGAGAACTCCGGGTCGGGTGCGCCGTCGTCCTCGATCGTGTCGATCAGCGAGATCTGGTCGCCGCCGCCGGAGGGCGTCCACAGCTCGTCGAGGGCGGCCATGGACGAGCGCGAGATCTCCGAGAGGCTGGTCTCGAGCTCCGCCTCGGTGATGCCGACCTTGGCGGCGATCTCCTCGTCGCTGGGCGCCCGCATGAGGGTGCGCTCCAGCTCGGCGATGGCGCGCTCGATCTCGCGGGCGCGCGTGCGGACGGAGCGGGGCACCCAGTCGAGCGAGCGCAGCTCGTCGATGATGGCGCCCTTGATCCGCGCGATCGCGTAGGTCTCGAACTTGATCTCGCGGTCGGGGTCGAACCGCTCGATCGCGCCGATCAGCCCGAGCAGCCCGTAGGAGACGAGATCCTGCTCGTCGACGTGCGCGGGTAGCCCGGCGCCGAGACGGCCGGCCACGAACTTGACGAGCGGCGCGTAGGTCAGGATCAGCCGGTCGCGCACCTGACGGTCGCGATGCTTCCGGTAGTCCTGCCACAGTGCCTGGGTCTCTCCCCCGGTCTTGCTAACGCTCACGGGGAGAGAATACGCCGCGCGTCGGAGAACTCATGCTTCATCGTGCCAGAGAAACGGCGCTACCGCGGCCAGGCCTTGCGGGCGAGATCCGCCATCCACAGCGCGATCCCGGCGGCGGCGACCGCGACCACCCAGGCGCGACCCCCCGAGAGCGCCGCATAGACGGCGATCGCACCCAGCGAGAGGGCGATCAGCGAGAACAGCAGGGTGAGGGCACGACGTTGCATCTGGACGAGGCTACACTCCGTCACTGCAGCATCGCTGCCACCCAGGGGCGTAGCTCAATTGGTAGAGCACCGGTCTCCAAAACCGGGGGTTGCAGGTTCGAGTCCTG
>DAIOGR010000061.1:0-9858 GCA_036745155.1 Gaiella sp. | reverse complement strand
TCATCGCGGGCGTCGCCGTCACGATCCCCGCCGCCGCCGGCATCGTCGGCCTCCTCTTAGCGGCCGTCGCTGACGGCCGCGAGAACGACAGGATCCAGGCGCAGCTGTCGGAGGACGCCACGAAGAGCCGCTGACAAGTACGCGCGCGCCGAGCCGTCTGCGCGGGGTCGTGGCGGCCGCTCTGCAATGCAGGGGCGCCGGGCCGGCACCCCTGAGGCGCCCCGCCGGTCGGCTGCGCTATCCGCACCCGCCCTCTCGCGCAGGTCATTCGCGACAGTTGACACAAAAGCGCCGGGTGTGATTTAAGAGAGCCGTCAGCAACCGGCGAAGGGACGGCGTTCGATGCGCCTTGTCACCGTTGCTGCGGCCCTGTACCGCCTGTTCTCCGGGCGGTCGTCCGACACCCCTCACAGGGAGGCGTCAGCATGACGTTCATCGAGCAGTGGCTCCACATCGACCCCGACGGCGGCAGCGGCGCCCTCGAGGCACTCGTCGTGGCCGGCCTGGCGCTTCTGATCGGCGCCCGCGGCTGGAGACGGCGGCGGGCAGTGGCACAACGGAGCGTTCGCCGCTGAAGGCTCTGCTCGTCACCCTATGGGGGCTCTTCTGGACGCTCCTCGTCCGCTGGCTCGTCGCGCTGCTCGAGCTCCTCCGGCGCGTGCTCGCCCTGCTGCGCGCGGCGCTCGACCGTGGCCGGCTCGACGGCCGCGCCGCCAAGGACGCCGACTCGAACTGCATCCCGATCCGGCACCCGTCGTTCAGGAAGCCCGACCCGCTCATCTACTCGCAGCCCTACCTGATGGGCCTCGGGCTCGCGGTCACGTGGGACAACCCCGACGTGGAGCTGCGGCGGGGGGGTGTGGTCGTGCCGTCCAGCCACCTCGATCCCGACACCGACTACGAGATCGTGGCGCGCATCTGGAACGGATCGACGAATGCGCCGATCGTCGATCTCCCGGTCGAGTTCTCGTATCTCGACTTCGGGATGGGAGCGGTCTCGGTGCCGATCGGGAGCACGAAGGTCGACCTGGGGGTGAAGGGCGGTGCCGGCTGTCCCGCGTTCACGACGATCCACTGGCGGACGCCGAGCGTGCCGGGCCACTACTGCCTCCAGGTCAGGCTCACGTGGATCGACGACGCGAACCCGCTCAACAACCTCGGGCAGGAGAACCTCAACGTCGGCCAGGCGCATTCCCCGGCCGAGTTCACGTTCGTCGTGCGAAACGCCGACGAGGAGCGACACGTCTTCGGGTTCGAGGTGGACGCGTACGAGCTGCCGGAGCCGCTCCCGTGCGAGGCGATCGATCGCCCCTCGCAGCGGGAGCTCCAGCGACGGTCGGTTGCACCCGCTGCCGCACGTCTCGCCCCGGCACTGCCCGCGCGGGTGCGCGCGCTCCACGACCGCGCAGCGCACCCGGTGCCCGAAGGCTGGTCGGTGGTGTTCGACCCGCCGGAGGTGGCACTCGCGCCGGGCGCCGCGCAGACGGTGCGCGTGTCGGTGGAGCCGCCGCCGGGGTTCGTCGGCGCGCGACGGCTGAACGTCCGGGCCGTCGACGGCCCGGCCATCGCCGGCGGAGTCACCCTCGTGGTGGAGAAGTAGATGGCCCGCCAGTACACCAAGTGCATCTCCGCCGGGAACCACCTGGGGAAGCTCGTCGCACAGGTCATCATCGCGGCGGCGGCCACGGCACTCCCGATCCTCCTCTTCGGAGGCGCCCTCGTCCCCGGCGTCGCGGTCGTCGTGTTGAGCGCGATCATCGCGTACTGTCGCTGGTGGCTGTACGACCGCCTCGTCTGCCTCGGCGGCGACCGGTGCGCGGTCGGCTGGGTCTCCAAGGTCGAGCCGCCGAGCAAGAAGACCGGGCTCGACCGCTTCGACACCGACTACAGCTTCAACCTCGTCCTGGCGCCGCACCTCGAGGGTGCGACACAGAAGGCCGTGGAGGACGACGGGTTGCAGGGCGACCTGATCAAGAAGCACGTCCCAGACGACTGGGACTTCGAGGGAATGCAGGAGGGGCAGTGGGCGAACCGGCCGACTGCCGCGCTCCACGCCGAGTTCGAGGGTGGAGGCGTCTACAACCTGATGATCGCCTGCCTCGCCGCGCTGCCGTTTGCGGTGGCGGCAACGGTGGTCTGCGCGATCCCCGTGCTCGGCTGGATCGCCTGCGCCATCCTCGGAGCGATCGCAGCAGGGATCTTCCTCGCCGGCGTGATCGCAGGGCTCACCGACACCGGCGACCCGAACGACGTCAATCCCGGGCTCGGCGAGATCCACACGAACGACCCGACGGGGCGCGGCGCCGACATCCTGGTCGTCCGCGGCACCTGGGTCTACGACTCCGCCCACGAGGGCTGGAACGAGATCCACCCGATCCTGCACTGCCAGCGGATCGGCACCTGGGGCGGCTCGTGGTCGTCGACCGAGTTCGCGCCGCCGAGCACGATGGACTCGGTCAAGCGGTGGTGCGAGAAGGTCACTCAAGCCGAGGACCCCGCGACAACGACGGCCCAGCTTCGGCCCGAGAACCAATGGGAGGTACACCCGGTGGTCGACGGGTGCGCCGGCTCGGCGGGCAGCGGAACGCCGCCGAACCTTCATTGAAGAGGCCCGGCGAAGCTCCTGCGTGGAATGGCGTCTCCTCTCCAGAGCGCAAGGGCTGTGAACACACGCACTTCCGTCAGTCATGAGCTGATCGCGGGTTTCGAAGCTCGCGAGGCGTTCGACCGCCCGAAGCGGATCATCGCGCTCCTTCGTGAGATCGAAGCGGACTCGACATTCGAACGACAACCGGATGTCGGAACGTTCGCCGACTTCAAGCGTCTCACCACTTGACGTCGCGGGCGTTCAGCCCGCTCCCACGCGACTTTGCCACATCGCTTCAGCGCGTCGAGGCGGCGGCAAGGCGAACCGGGTTGAGCGTGGGCGGTGGGGACGCCGCAGGCGGTTCCAGCATGCCGGAAACCCCGCCTGAGCGGGGCTCTTCGTCAAGCCGTCGCACGGACTCTGAACGCGGCTCCCATATTGCCGTTGGCGACAACGAGTTCGGAGCTCGCCGTACCCCAAACAAGCAGTTGGACGCGCCCGAGGGCCTGACATCTTGAGTGCCCCACTCCTCCGCAGCGGGATCCGGCTGTACGGCCGTCGTTGCGCGCCATCCGCGTTGTGCGCCCAGGCCCGAATCGCACAACGCACCGACTGCGGAATACCCGGGGAGAGGTGGGCGTTGAGAACAGTATGTCCATATTTTGTCCAAATAGAAGGAGAGCAGCATGAGCACAACGGAAATGCAGCCGGAGACGACCACCTGGCCCGAGTTCGCCGAGGGCCTGTACGGCTTCCTCACCGGCCGCGGCGCCACGATCGAGTACGACCTCGACCAACTCGAGATCCTGGTGCCACGTCACGCCGCAGACACCTCGCCCCGCGCCAAGTGGCAGCTGAACGGCACGATCCGGATCCGCACCTCCGAGCAAGGCCAGTAGCACCGCCGTGCTGGACGTCGCCGGCAACCTGGAGATCGACTTCGGCGGCAGTCGCGGGCGTCTTGTCGCGGACGGGCAACAGCTCGTCCTCGACCTCGAAGAGCCCACGGCGCTGGCCGGGATCCTCGACCTCCGGTCGCTCCGCGACCTGGCAGCGGGCCTCGCACGGGCCGGCTTCACGCTCCACCTGCGCAGCGGCGACCGGCTGCTCCTCCTCGCCGGCCGCGACACCAAGACCGGCATCCTCAGCCGCCTGCTCCGCCTGCCAGGCGTCCAACTCAGCCCACGCTTCGCCCTCCGCTCCGCTCTCGGCCGGGGTCACCCCCGGCCCTGAGCGGGGTCGATTCGATGTCCCCGCCTCGAGGCCCCCATCCGTACATCGCGTACGACGCCCTCGCCCACGGCGCACCGCTGGCGGCACTCCAGGCGCACTCAGCGCTCATGGACGAACAGCGCCGAGCAGCCGACCTCAGAAGCCTGTGGACCCTGGTGACCTCGGGCGACCGCCTCGCCCGCGGCCTCGCGATCCGGCCCCTGGCACGGTTCGCGGGAAGCGACTTCGACCCGACCTTGTGCGCCCTCGCCTCGAGCGACGACCTCCTGTTGCGAGAGCAGGCGCTCTGGGCGCTCGCCGACCGCCCCGCCACGCCCGCGGGCATCGGTGCGGTCGTTCGGGCCGTTGCCGCGGGCGGCCAGGCAGCCATGCTGGCGCAGCTCACAATCGGGCGCTGGGCCGCTTCGGACCCGGCGGTCATGGCCGCGATTCCGGCCGCACTCGAGCACCACACCGAGCCCGGTGCCCGCGCGCGTCTCGTCGAGACCGCGACGGTCGCCGACCACGCCGACCTTGCCCCGTTTCTGACTCGACTGCTCCGCTGCACCGACGAGCACGACCGCGTGCGCGCCGCCGCGGCGCGCGGTCTCGCGGCACGGCCCGTCCCCATGCTGCTCGACGATCTGCGGCGTGCGGGCAACGACGGAGGGCCCGAGCTGCGGTTCGCCTGCGCCCGCGCGCTCCTGGCGATCCGCACCGCCCGGGCCGGCGAGGCGGCTGCGGCGCTCGCCACGGCCTCGATCGGTTCGAGCGAGCCCTTTGACCGGCTGCTGGCCGCGCTCGTCCGTGGTCGCTCGGCCCGCCCGTCCTCCCGGCGGCCCGGGATCCGCGTCGCTCAGATCTTCGTGCAGGGCCGCCTCGACGGCGGGCTGACGAACGCGGGTGCGGGAGACGGTGGTGGCATCTCGACGCTGCTCGTCCAGCTCGGGCGAGCGCTCGGCTCGGAGCCCGAGATCGCTCAGGTAGTGACGATCGCGCGGGCTCTCGCCGAGCCCGAGACGGGCTGGGGGCACACCAGGCTGAGCGAGTCCCAGAGCCCGGGGGTCTCGATCGAACGTGTGCCGTTCGGCCCCGCCGGGTACGTGCCTGCAGCGGCGATGTGGGAGCATCGGCTCGAGCTCGAGCGGGCGCTGGAAGCCGTCATGTCAGAGGTCGGCGGCGTCGACGTCGCCCACCTGCGGTTCGCCGATGCCGGCGCCTTTGCCGCGGCGCGGGTCTGCAAGCGACTCGGGATTCCGGTGGCGTTCACGGCAGCGCCGGATCCGCATGCCGTAATCGAGGGCGCAGAGCGGCGAGGCGAGCTGACCCGCGAGAGCTTCCCGGCAGCCGAGCTGAGCGAGCACTACCTCTTCCGCGCCCAGCTCGTCGCGGACCTGCTCGGCCAGGCCGACGCGGTGGTCGTGCTGCCCCGCCCCCGGGCCCGGGCGGCGCTCCGCAAGCTGATCGGCGCTCCCTTCACGCAGATCGACGACGGTAACGTCCACACGGTCGCCGAGGGGATCTCCCTGCTGGAGATCGACCGTGCCCGATCCGGGTTGACACGAGCCGAACGTGACAGTGAGCTACCTGCGGTCGCCAACGTCGTGCTCGACCGCGTTGCCGCGCTCCCGTCGCAACGTCACGGCCTTCCGCTGCTCGTCAGCGTCGGCCGCTTGCACCGGGTGAAGGGCCTTCCGCTTCTGCTCGAGGCGTGGGCCTCCGATGACGACCTCCACCGCGCGCTCAACCTCATGATCGTCGGCGGCGGCCTCGAGCAGCCAACGCCGGAGGAGAAGGTGGTGCTCCGGCAACTCGACGGCGTCTGCGCGCGCATCCCACGTGCACGCGAGGGGCTCGTGCTGCTCGGCCATCGCGCGAACGGCGAGGTTGCGACGGTGCTCCGCATCGCACAGGCGGGGCTCGGGAGCCTCGTCGCCCCACACGGCGTCTACGCCTGCACCAGCCAGAAGGAGGAGTTCGGCGTGGCGCTCCTCGAGGCGATGGCGACCGGCCTCGCGGTCGTGGCGCCGAATGCCGGCGGGCCCGCGACGTACGTGCAGGAGGGGCTGACAGGATCCCTGGCGGACACGTCGTCCGTTGGCGATGTGAGAGAGGCGCTGCGGCGCGCCGTGGCCGCCCGCGCCGATGAGCCGCGTGCCCGGCGCACGTCGAACCTGGTTCGCTCCCGCTACACGATCGAGGCGATGGCCGCCTCGCTGGCCGGCGTCTACGCGGATGTCGTCCGTGAGCCCGCGGAAGTTGCCGCGTGATCGTCCTCGTCGTCGTCCCCGACTACGCATCGCACTGGTACCCGCTGTCAGCCGTCGCCGGTGCTCTTCGTGCCCGGGGCACCAGGGTCGTCGTGGCGACGGGCAAGACGCTCGCTCCACTCGTCGCCGCCGAGGGGCACGAGCACGTCGAGCTCACCCTCGGATCGGGCAGCAACGCCGGTGTGCGACCCCAGGACGCGGATACGGAGCTGGACTCGTTCTTCGCCGCGACCCGCGAGGGGATGATCGCGACCCTGCGGTACCAGGCCGAGCGACGCAGGCACGATCTTCTCTGGGAGCCGGAGGCGGTCGCCGAGCGGCTCCGCCGTATCCTCGCAACGGTCACGCCCGACACCGTTCTCGTCGACCAGCTCGCCTTCGGCGCCACCGCCGCCCTGCGCGGCCTGCGAGTGCCGTTTCTCTCGTTCCTCCCCGGGCACCCGTGCCAGCTACCCGCCCGAGGGGACACCTTCGGTTATCCCGAGCTTCGGCCACCGGGCTTCGCGCCACCCGCTGCGGCGCTCCTCTCGCTGAGAGCGCTGTGCACCGACGTCTCCTCGGAGTTCACCGCTGCCTACAACGCCGTGACCGCCGATCTCGACTCCGCAGCGATCCCGCTCGACGATGCGTTCGCGGCCGGGGGAACCCTCGGGACGCTCGTCAACTACCCCCGGCAGCTCGGCGCACACGCCGATCGCCTCCCCTACGCCCGGTTCGTCGGCTCCTGCATCCGATCGGAGGCACCCGACGATCTCTTCGAGAGCCTCGCGCGCGAGCAGAGAGGGCGACCGCGAGCGTACGTCTCGCTCGGCAGCTTCCTCTCCGCCCGGACGGACGTCCTGCAGCGGATCGCCGACGCGCTGCGCGCCCTCGGCTGGGACGCCGTCATGGCGACAGGGGCCACCGAGCCCCGGGCGCTCGGCACCCTGCCTCCCAGCTGGATCGTGAGAGAGCACCTGCCACAGGTGGCCGCGCTCTCCGCGTGCGACATCGTCGTCTGCCACGGCGGCAACAACACGGTCACCGAGGCGCTCACGGCCGGCCTGCCCGCGCTCGCCGCCCCTTTCTCGACCGATCAGTTCGCAGGAGCGGAGGACCTCCGACGCGCGGGCCTCGGCGACGCGATCGACCCCGCCGCCACCACAGCGGACGAGATCGCAGCTGCTCTCACCGCCCTGCTCGCCGGCGACGCAGCCCGGCGGGCCGCCAGGCTCGGAGCTGAGCTCCGGCGCACTCCCGGCGCCCAGCGCGCGGCCGACATCGTGGCCACCGCTGCAGCCACCCACGCCGTCGCGGCCTGAGCCGTCCTCCCTGGGGTCAGGGCTTCCCTGTTCCGCGGCGTGACCGCCGCCCCGGTTCCGACCTCTGGAGCCAGCCCTCTCGGCGAGGAGGAGGTGCTGCTCGAGACGAACCGCTCGTCTCAGCAGGCCGAAGTCGTGATCGGCGCCTCGGGACCTGCCTTGTACCAGGTCTTTCCACCGACGGTCGCCGACACGCAGTACGTGGTGGCCGTCTGCTTCGAGGGAGTCACGGCGGGGTCGTTCAGCTTCACGCCCGGGTCGAAGCTCGTGAGCCACTGGAGATCCAGGCCTGCATAGGAGCTGTTGGTCAGCGCGAAGTACGCTTCGACGGCGGGAACCGCCGAGCGCACGTTCGCCTGTGCGGCCGCGCTGTCGGCCCGGGCCTTGAGGCCGAGGTAGGACGGCACCGCGATCATCAGCAGGATCAGGACGATCGCGAGCACGATCAGGAGCTCGAAGGACTTGGCAGGTAGACCACGCCGGTGGCGTTGGCGAGTGGAGCCTCTGCGCGAAGCCGACATGCTCGATTCCCCTCCGCCTAGCGCCGGGGGCGGTACGCGCGGCACGGGCTCGAGACCGCGAGACGGTAGGTGCCCTGTTCCTTGACGACACGCGGGTCTGCTCTCCGGTTCCCGCTCATCCTGAAGCCGGGGCCGGCGGCAGTGACGGCGCCGGGGCTCCAGATGCAGTTCTTCCGCACGATGTTGCCGCTGCCGATGGGACTGTTCGCCCCGTACGCGCTGTGCACGTCGAAGCGGCCGTTGCGCGCGATGACGTTCTGCTCGACCAGCGTGTCGCGCGACGCGACCTTGGGATCGCCGCCGAAGTAGACGCCGCCGAGGTTGTCGACCATCAGGTTGAAGCGAGCGCGGGACACCTGGGCGTTGGGCGAGAAGGCGATCGCGTCGCCGCCGACGTTGCCGTAGATGACGTTGTCGAGGATGCGGGCGCCCACGGAGATCGACGCGAGCACGCCCGCGCTGTACTTGCCCGGCGAGGCCCCGTTGCACTCGTGCAGGACATTGCCCTCGATCAAGGCCGAGCCCGCGTGGTCGAGCCAGACGCACGAGCGGCCGACGTCCTTCAACGCACCGGGCCCCACGTCGGAGCGCGTCAAGGCGGTCGAGTAGCCGCGCAGCACGACTGTGCCGGGGATGCTCTGGCTCGCCGGGCCGTCGAGCGCTCCGATCGCGAGGTTGCTCAGCGTGAGGAAGCGCGTCGCCTGCGTCGTCTCGATCCCGTCTGCGAGAGTCGCACGGGCACCTCCCGGAGCGGTCCTGATCGTGATCCGGCCGGTCCGGGTGCCGACGGCGGTGATCACCTCGCGCGCCGCGAAGGTCGTGCCGGAGGGGAGACAGCCCGTCTGCCCCGGTGTGAGCGAGCCCGCCAGCTTGGTGAGCGTCAGGAACGGGGCAGCCTGCGTGCCCGGATTCGTGTCGACGCCGGACGGAGCCGCCCACAGGTGGCAGCGGACGGCCGACGGCGCGCCGCTGGCCGCACCCGCGACGGCGACGGCGAAGAACGCCGCCGCAGCCGCAGCGATCGAGAGGAGCCGCATATCCACTTATCGGCAGCAGCCGAGCGATCTATACGCGCGCTGCCCCGCCGGCCCGATCTCGGATCGTGCGCCGGGCTTTCCGGGGAGCCGACGCGCTGACTCGAATCGCGGATGCGTTACCTCTCAGAGCCACCGGCACCAGCGCGCGCGTCTTGCGGGTCGTATCGTTGAGTGACGATGCCTTTGCCGAAGTGGCTCGCGACGGTCAACAAGCACGTCTTCAACCCGCGGGAGATCCGGCGCGGCCGCCGGCCTGTGCTCACCCACGTCGGCCGCCGGTCGGGCGCCGTCTACCGGACGCCGCTCGACGCCCACGCCGTCGACGGCGGCTTCGTGTTCTTCGCGATGTACGGGGCCGATTCCGATTGGGTGCGCAACGTGCTCGCGGCGGGAGCGGCGACGCTTCGGATCGGCGGGGAGGAGATCGAGCTGGCCTCGCCGCGGCTGCTCACCAGGTCCGAGGCACTACCGCTGCTGCCGCCCGGTACGAAGCTCCCGCCCGGGTTCCTGCACGTGAGCCACTACGTGCGCATGGACCGGCGCTGACGCGTCTCGCGACGCAGCGCTACCCGACTGCCCCCGCCCGCGGCCGGGCAGAGTGCGAGCTTGCGCCGCTTCGAGCAGCGAGTCCACTGCGTCGTCGTTGGGGCCGTCATACGTGCCATCGTCTTCCTCCAGTGTTGCCTAAATCACCAACACAATTACCGGTGCCGGCGAGAGAAGAGGACAACCGGAACGCAACCGCGCGTAAACGTTGGTAGGCGTATGGTCGAAGCGAGAAACGAACGACGAGCGAAGAGGAGAACGAGATGGCGTATGGGGTTGTGCATCAGTTTGCGGGTGGTACGAAGGAGCAGTACGAGGCGTCGGTAGGCGCGGTGCATCCGAGCGGCGGCCTCCCCGAGGGTCAGCTCTTCCATGCGGCCGGCC
>DAIOGR010000060.1:0-10162 GCA_036745155.1 Gaiella sp. | reverse complement strand
GCTCAAGCGAGGATGACGCAGTCAGCGTCATACACCACTTGACGGGACGTGACCGACCGGGATCGTACGTTGTGAGACGCCGCACTCATTGCTTGTTGCACGGTGGCCAGCTGCTGCGCAGCTGAGCGCCGTGATCCTGAAGGGGCGCGCTTGGCGCGCCCGGGGTTTCGGGTGCAACGGTACGAGACGCCGCACCAGAGCTCCCCACTCCGGGCCCACTCAGCTGCCGGCCGCCGGTACAATGCGGGCACGGAGGTTGCTGCGCTGTTGAGGTCCGAGGCTCGCTCGCGTTCGGCGCCGCTTCGGGGTGTTACGCCCGAAGGCGTAGTGCGCGATGTCTCCGCAGGATCGAGCACCTGCCCAGCGGCGCAGGTGGGCACGACGGTGGCATTGGCGCCGCTCGACCCCCGGCCCACGGCCGTGTACCTCGAGCCCTGCGTGCTCCTCCACGAGGCGGTCGCACTTCTCTTGCGGCGCATCGGCGTTCGCCTCGTCGCCGCCACCGGCTCGCCGCAGACGGCGCTCGAGCTGCTCCGGCTGCACCACCCCGACCTCTTCCTGCTCGAGCTGGCGACGCCGGGTTGCAACGAGCTGGACGCGGCGGAGTGCCTCCGCCGAGCGCGCTCGGCCGATGCGAGCCTGGTCGCCGTCGTCTTGTCGTCCGGAGACGCAGCCGAAGGGGCACGAGAGGCGTACTCCCTGGGAGCGTCCGCCCACCTGCACAAGTCGGCCCGGCCGGCCCTGGTCGCGGAGGCGATCGCCAGGACCCTGGAGCGGTCACGTTGCGGTGAGCCGCTCTGGTCGACGCTGACCCCCCGTGAGCAGGAGATCCTCGGCCTCGTCTCCGGAGGGAGGACGAACGCACAGGTCGGCAGGCTCCTGTGGGTGTCCCCGGACACCGTCAAGTTCCACCTGGCGAACGTCTATCGCAAGCTCGGCGTCACGGGCAGGTCCGAGGCGGCGCGCTGGGCGCGCCGGCACGCTCCGACCCTATGGAGCGAGCCCGGTGACGGGCGGGGCCGCAGCACGCAGCCCGTCCACGAACGCCAGCGCGTCGACGTACCCGGACGCGACGCCGCCGCCGCGTAGCGGGGCCGCGGTCTCTGAGATGACGCGCTCCACGTCGACGTTCGAGGCGGTCGGCACGACCGACAGTGCGAGGGCGACGACGCCCGCTACCGAGGCGCTCGCGGAGGACGTGCCGCAGAACATCGTGTAGTCGCCGCCGCGCGCGGTCGACGGGCTGCAGCCGGGTGCGGCGACGTCCACCCAGGGGCCGCGCTGCGTCCAGGGGTAGAGCGCTCCGTCCTCCTGCGCTGCGGCCACGCTGATCACCTCGGGATACGCGGCCGGGTAGGTGGGGTCGAGCCCACTTCCGTTCCCCGCGGCTGCGACGACGACGACGCCCCGGTCGTGCGCGTAGCGAACCGCGTCCTCGACGCTCTGCTGAGGGCCGTCCAGGATGACGCTCAGGTTGATCACCCGCGCTCCGTGATCGGTCGCCCAGACGATGCCGGTGGCGATGTGGGCGGCGTCGCCGAAGCCACTGGCACCGATCACCTTGACGGGCATCACGGCGCAGGTTCCGCAGACGCTCGTGACGCCGATCCTGTTGTCGGAGCGAGCGGCGATCACCCCGGCCACGGCGGTGCCGTGACCGTTGTCGTCCGCAGTGCCGGTCCCGCTGTCGAGCGTGTCGGCGCCTGGAACGAGAGCGCCGGCGAGATCGGGCTGCGCCGGGTCGACACCGGTGTCGATCACCGCCACGACGGTGGCGGGCGCACCGGAGGCCGAAGGCCAGACGTCCGGCAGCTTGAGGGCGCGGAGCGACCAGGCCTGCGACCAGAACGGGTCGGACGGGACGCGCTGCGAGCGGGAGAGCGTGCGCGCCGACCCCGAGAGGGAGTCGTTGTCGAAGCGGGCGATCCGGGCCCCGCCGGCGACGGCCGGCCGCAGCGAGAAGAAGGAGGCAATGCCCGCCGCCAGGATCGCGGCGAAGGCGAGCGAGACGAGTGTGTCGCGGCGCGAGAGCTTCACAAGGGAGGTTGTCGGCAGACATGCGCCCTCCCTTGAGTCGCACCGCGACGAGCTCCCCTGCTACCGGGCGAGCCACCCGCGGCGCCAGAAGTAGCCGAGCACCACCGCCAGCGTTGCCAGCTCGAGCGCGAGCCCGAAGACCAGGAAGGCCGTCCAGCCGCCGATGTGCCCCACCAGCGACGGGAAGTTCTGGCCGAAGAAGCCGGTCAGGAAGGTCAGCGGCATGAACACCGTCGCGATGATCGCGAGCTGCTTCATCACGCCGTTGAGCCGGTTCGAGACGGTCGAGAGGTACACGTCCATCGCGCCGGTGAGGAGGTCGCGGTACGTGTCGACCAGGTCGCTGATGCGGATCAGATGGTCGTAGACGTCGCGGAAGTAGCGTGCGTCTTCGGTGGTCATGCCCGGCACCCCTGACGCACCCACCGCGACTGACGCGAACAGGTCGCGCTGCGGCGACACCACCTTGCGCACACCGACGAGAAGCCGCTTCATCGCGAAGATCTCGCGCAGCTGGGCATCGTCTGCGCGCAGGAAGATCGCATCTTCGAGCTCGTCGATGCGGTCGTCGAGCTCGGCCAGGGTCGGGAAGAAGCTGTCCACGAGACCGTCGACGACCGCATAGAGCAGGCGCACGGGCTCGTCGATCGGCGGGCCGCGCCTGGCGTACCGCTCGCGCAGCGCGACGAGCGACGGCGCCTCGTCCCGGTGAATCGTGACGAGGTAGCGCTCCGAGTAGAAGCAGTGCACCTCGACGAGCCGGTCCTCGTCCGGGGAGGCGCCGTACACGACGAGGAACACGTAGGTGTCGTACTCCTCGAGCTTGGGGCGCTGGCCGAACTTCCACGAGTCCTCGAGCGCGAGCGGATGGAAGCCGAACACATCGCGGAGGACGTCGAAGTCGGCGGCCTCCGGTTGCAGCAGGTCGAGCCACAGGAACGTCCCCGAGCGAAGGATCTCTGTCAGGTGCGTCCGCTCGAGCGACAGGTGGGCGGATCCGTTGCAATGCACGACGGAGCCACGGTTGGGGGCAGGCGTCGGCTGCGCTTCCACGCGGCGATCGTACTGCGCCTCGTGGAGATGTGTCCGGCTACGCTCGGGACGTGGATTTCGACACGGTCGTGATGAAGTTCGGCGGCTCCTCGGTCGCCGACCCGGAGAAGATCAAGCACGTGGCGCGCCGCCTGGTCGCCGCAAAGGAGCGCGGCCTCCGCGTCGTCGGCACGGTGTCGGCGATGGGCAAGACGACCGACGGGCTGATCGACCTGGCGCACCAGGTCTCGCCGACGCCCAATGTGCGCGAGCTCGACATGCTGCTCTCGACCGGCGAGCGCATCGCCTGCGCTCTCGTCGCCATGGCCATTCACGATCTCGGTCAGGTAGCCGTCTCGCTGACAGGCTCGCAGGCGGGGATCCTGACGGACGCAGCTCACACGAAGGCGAAGATCCGCGAGATCCGTGCCGACCGCGTCCGCGAGGCGCTCGAGCAGGAGAAGATCGTGCTCGTCGCCGGCTTCCAGGGCTTCTCGCGCGACACGATGGACGTGACCACGCTGGGCCGGGGCGGCACCGACGCGACCGCCGTCGCGCTCGCGGCCGCCCTCGGTGCCGCCTGTGAGATCTACTCCGACGTGGCGGGGGTCTACACGGCAGACCCTCGCATCGTCCCGAACGCCCGCAAGCTCGCGGTCGTCTCGTACGAGGAGATGCTGGAGATGTCCGCCTCTGGGGCGAAGGTGCTGATGCTCCGCTCGGTGGAGCTCGCCCGCAATCACGGAGTCCGCATCCACGCCCGCTCGACCTTCTCGGACGAGGAGGGCACCTGGGTTCAGGAAGGAGACACGATGGAACAGCCGATCGTCTCGGCGGTGACCCACAGCGAGCACGACGTCGTGTTCACGCTGACGGGCATACCCGACCGCCCCGGCGTGGCGGCCATGATCTTCGACGTGGTCGCGGCCTCGCATGCCAACGTCGACACGATCATCCAGAACGTCGTGCACGGGAACGCGGAGATGTCCTTCTCCGTCCCGGCCGAGGACGTGGCGGCGACGCGCGGGGCGCTCGAGAGCACGAAGGCGGAGCTCGGCCCGTACTCGATCGCGGAGAACCACGACCTCGGCAAGGTGTCGCTGATCGGGGCGGGCATGCGCTCGCACCCGGGCGTCGCGGCCAAGATGTTCCGCACGCTCGCCGACAGCGGGATCAACCTGCAGATGATCTCGACCTCGCCGATCAAGATCTCGTGCATGATCGCCCAGTCGGAGATCCCGAACGCGGTGCGTGCGCTGCATGCCGCGTTCGAGCTGGAGCGCGAGCCGGTCGCCGAGTGATCGACCGCGCGTAACACCCGCACCGGCACAGGCTCGTGCAGGCAGACGCCCCGTGCCGCCGAATCACGCCCTGATGTCGGATCGCGCGACGCAGGCGCTCGTCGGCGCCGTCCTAGGCCTGGCCGCCGTGCTCGGCGCACGGTGGGCGCTGGGGCGAGCCTTCGCCGCGTACGAGCGCCGGCTGGGCGAGCGCGACCCGGCCCAGGCGGCCCGGCGGCGCACCACCTTCTCGTTCCTGCAGCGGATGATCGTCGTCCTCGTCGCGGCGATCGCAGCGTGGAACGTGCTGTCGCTCTACAGCGCCACCACCCAGATCGCGAACGCGCTGCTCGCCTCGAGCGCGGTGCTGGCCGTCTTCGCGGGCCTCGCGTTCAGTACGCCGCTGTCGAACCTCGGCGCCGGGATGCTCGTCGCGTTCTCGCAGCCGTTGCGCCTCGGAGACCGCGTCACCGTGGCGGACCAGACCGGCTTCGTGGAGGAGATGACGCTGATCTACACGACGCTCGTCACCGACGACGGCCGCCGCGTCTTCATCCCGAACAGCCAGCTGACGAGCTCCACGATCGTCAACCGCACGATCCGGGACCCGAGGCGAGCGGTCGGGGCGCGCTTTCCGATCGGGATCTCCGCCCCGGTAGGAGACGCGCGGGAGGCAGTGCGCGAGGCCGTCGCCCGCATCGACGGAACCGTCCCCGGAGAGGCGCGCGTGCTGGTGGCGGACATCGGAGAGCAGGTTGTCTGGCTCGACGCCACGGTCTACGCACCCCTCGACGCAGACGTTGCCGCCCTGGCGAGCGAGCTGCGCGAGGTCGGTCTCACCGTCCTGCGCGAACGGGGCGACCTGCGGGGCTGAGCCCGGAACGAGGACGGGCCGCGGTCGCCCGCGGCCCGTCCGTTCGATCCGTGGAAGGAGCTACGCCGCCGGCGGCAGCAGCACCTTGTTGATCACGTGGATGATGCCGTTCGAGGCCTTGATGTCGGTCTTCGTGACCTGCGTCGACCCGTTGAGGAAGACCTTGCCGCCCTTGACGGAGATCTTCACCGAGGCGCCGTTGACCGTCTTTGCCGACTTGCCGTCGAGCGTGACGACGGTGCTGGCGGGCACCTTGCCGCTGACGACGTGGTAGAGCAGCACGCTCTTGAGCAGCATCTTGTCCTTCGCCAGCTTGTTCAGCGTGGCCTTCGGCACCTTCGCGAACGCGGCGTCGGTGGGAGCGAAGACGGTGAAGGGGCCCTTGCCCTGCAGCGTCTTGACGAGGCCGGCCGAGGTGAGCAGCGAGGCGAGGGTCTTGAACTGGCCGGCACCGACAGCGGTGGCGACGATGTCGGGCTTGGCGGTCGGCTTCGCGGTTGCGGGAGCAACGACGACGGCGACGGCGACGGCCGCGACGGCGAGCAGGGACAGGGTCTTGCGCATGGTGATCTCCTTCGCTCGGACAGTATTTGTCTAACTTCTGTCCATGGTACGGCGGTCGCCGCAAACCGGATCACTCGCTGCGAAAGACGATCGAAGACGACGCCGGGGGACGAGCGGCTGCCCTCCCCCCGGCGTCTCGCTGGTGCTACACGCAGTCGCGGAGCGCCTGTGCCTCAGGCAGCCCCTCGAGCTTCTTCAGCGTGTTGTTCTCGATCTGGCGGATGCGCTCGCGCGTCACCCCGAAGGCACGACCGACCTCCTCGAGCGTGCACGGCTGGGTGCCGGAGAGCCCGAAGCGCAGCTCGATCACCTTGCGCTCCCGCTCCGGCAGCGAGGACAGCGCGAGCTCGATGTCCTCGCGACGGAGCGACAACGAGGCGGTGTCGAACGGGGACTCGGCCTGCTCGTCCGGCACGAAGTCGCCCAGCGACGACTCCTCCTCCTCGCCGATCGGCTTTTCCAGCGAGACCGGCAGCTGTGCCATGCGCAGGATCTCGCGCACCTCGTCGGTCGTCATGTCGAGCTCCTCGGCGATCTCCTCCGGGCGGGGCTCCCGGCCCAGCCGCTGGACGAGCTGGCGCTCGATGTGCACGACCTTGTTCAGCTTCTCCACCATGTGCACCGGGATGCGGATCGTCCGGGCCTTGTCGGCGATCGCCCGGGTCACCGCCTGCCGGATCCACCAGGTCGCGTAGGTGGAGAACTTGTACCCCTTGCGGTAGTCGAACTTCTCGACTGCCCGGATGAGGCCGAGCGACCCCTCCTGGATCAGGTCGAGGAACGAGAGACCCCGGCCCAGGTAGCCCTTGGCGATCGACACGACGAGCCGCAGGTTCGCCTCGATCATGTGCTGCTTCGCGGACATGTCGCCCCGCTCGATCCTCTTCGCGAGCGAGACCTCCTGGTCGGCGGTGAGCAGCGGCACCTTGCCGATCTCCCGCAGGTAGAGCCTGAGCGAGTCGAGCGACGGCTCGACCGTGAGGTCGAGCTTCGGGGCCGACTTCTCGTCCTCCGCGAGCGCCGGCTGCTCGTGCGGGGGCGACTTGTGCTGCTCGCCCTCCATCAACTCGATCGAGTGGTCGATCAGGTACGTGTAGAAGTCCTCTATCTGCTCCTTCGTCAGCTCGACGTCCTCGAGCGCGTTGACGATCTCGTCGTAGGTGAGGAACCCCTTCTCCTGCCCTTGCTCGACGAGCTTGTGGAGTTCCTCGACGTCCGGAAGAGCGATCTCGACGGAGAGCATGAACCTCGGCTTTCTGCTCGCGGGTTGACGAAACTGCCCTGCACGAACATGCGGATCGCCGGACTCCCCTCCGGCCCCGTCCCCTCACAGGCGGCGAATCCTATACATGCACACGTCGTTTGGGAACAGGGATCTCAGAGACGTGCCATAACCTCCCCGACCACCTCCCCGCGGCTGTTGTCGACCGTGACGATGCCGAGCTCGCCGGTCTCCACACCCAGGGTGCGGAGGAAGGCGGCAAGGGCCGGCCGGATGGCTCGGAAGGCCCCGTCCTCGACCTTGAGCGCGACCCCGAGCCCGTCCGGCGAGCACGCGCAGAAGAGCCCCTCCGCCCCGCCCTTCGCCACCCAGCCGGCTATTGCGCGGATCAGTACCGCATCCGCGGCGACCGGCCCGCGCAGCAGCTCGGGATGGGCCTGCATCGCGCCCGCCACCCGCTGCCCGCCGTCGAGCGCGCGGAGGCGAGCGAACATGTGCGCACAGCGGTCGAGAGGCAGCGCGAAGGTGACGACACCGCAGCCGTCCGTGGCCGTCGGCAGTGACCCGGGCTCGACCTCGGCAGCTGCGGCCACCTCGGCCAGCATCGCCTGCTGCAGCGGATGCCCCGGCAGGCGGTAGCCGGCGCTGTCCCAACCCCGCGCACGGCAGAGCGCGAGGAACCCAGCGTGCTTGCCCGAGCAGTTGTGCTCGATCGGCGAGGGCTCCGGGCCTGTCTCGAGCTCGTCCTCCGCGGCCGGCGCCGCCGCCAGCAGGCGACGCACGGCCTCGAGCTGCTCTGGGCGCGCGAGGTGGGACGCGCAGGCGATCGCGATCTCAGCGTCGTCCAGGTCGGGCCGGGCGCGCACGAGCGGCAGCGCCTGGAAGGGCTTCGCCGAGGAGCGCAGGAAGGTGAGGATGTGCGCGTCGCCGGCGGCGGCGACCACGACGCCGTCCCTGACGGCGACCGCGTGGACCCGGTGCGTCGCCTCGACGACGCCGCCGCGCGTGACGACTACGCTGATCGGGTCGGCCATCGACCGGAGCGTAGCCTCTGAAATGCCCGAACTTCCCGAAGTCGAAGCCTGGGTGCGGGAGCTCGACCCGCTCGTCTCTCGTGTACCCGTCGAGCAGGCGGGGCCTGCCCACATCGCGACGCTGAAGACGTTCGACCCGCCGCTCGCAGCGCTCGCCGGACGCCGTCTCGCCGGCGCAGGCAGGCGCGGCAAGAACCTGCTCTTCCCCACGGACGACGGGGAGCTCGTCCTGCGCGTGCACCTGATGAGCGCCGGCCGCCTCCGCTACCACGCCCCCGGAGCGAAGACGCCGAAGTCTCCCATGTTCCGTCTCCGCTTCAGCGACGGCGGCGAGCTCGTCCTCACCGAGGCGGGCAAGAAGAAGCGCGCCGGCGTCTGGCTGCTGCGCCCCGACGCCCTGGAGGCCGAGCTCGCGCACCTGGGGCCGGACGCTCTCGGCCTTGGCGCCGAGGCGCTCGCACCGCTCCTCTCGCACGAGCGGCGGCAGCTGCATCCGTTGCTGCGCGACCAGCGGGTGCTCGCCGGGATCGGCCGCGCGCACGCGAACGAGATCCTGTGGGTGGCCCGACTGTCACCGTTCAAGCTCTCGACCGATCTCGCCACAGACGAGGTGGAGCGGCTGGCAGCGGCGATCGACGAGGACCTCTCCCGCGCGCTCGAGCTCCGCGCGCGGGGCAAGGGCGACACGGCGGTCTACCGTGTGCACGGGCGCTTCGGCGAGCCGTGCCCGCGCTGCGGCGACACGCTGCGGCGCGTCGACTTCGAGGAGCACACGATCACGTACTGCCCCACCTGTCAGACGGGCGGCAAGGAGCTGAAGGATCGGCGCCTCTCACGCCTGCTCCGCTAGGAGAGCGCCGGGCAGCGGCCGCACGAGAGCCCTCCCCGTCGTAGGATCGACTGGCAAGGCCTTCTCCGCTGCGTGGCTCCGGCACGACGGAACGACATGACAGCGCTCTCGACGTCCATCCGCGCCCATCCGCTCGCCAGCGAGGCGTTCGCCGTCGCGGTGGTGGCAGGGGCCCTCGCGGCGTTCCTCGCGTGGTTCGGCCCACCCGGCAGCGACACGGCGGCGCACGTGTACCAGAGCGCCCTCTACGACCGGCACGGATTCGAGCTCTGGAACAACTTCTGGTACGACGGCCGCTACAGCTTCGTCACGTACAGCCTCCTGTACTACCCGGTGGCGTCGCTCCTCGGCATCCATCTGCTCGCCGTCGCGAGCGTCGCGACCGCAGCACTCGCGTTCACCGTGGTCGCCGCCCGTGAATGGGGCCCGGCGTCACGCTGGTCGGACCGTTCGTTCGCCGTCGTCTGGGCGGGAATCGTCCTCTCGGGCGCCTTCCCCTTTGCGCTCGGCGTGGCCCTCGCCCTGCTCGCGCTGTGGGCGCTGCAGTCCGGCGCGCGCGGGCGCTTCTCGCTGTTCACGGTGCTCTGCATCGCCGCGAGCCCCCTGGCCTTCGTCCTGCTCGTCGTCGTCCTCTCCGCGATCGGGCTCGCACGCGCACCGAGAGGGAAGGACCTCGCGCTGCCGGCGGCTACGATCGCCGCGCTCGGCGTCACAGAGCTCGTGCTCTGGCGGCTCTTCCCGGCCGGCGGCCGCTTCCCGTTCTCGCCCGAGGAGCTCGCCGCCGCCTGCGTGTTCTGCGTCTTCGGGATCGTCTTGACGTGGCGCGTGGCCGCCGCGCGCCTGCTGCGCTGGCTCTACCTCGTCTACCTCCCGGTCTGCGTGCTCGCCTTCGTCGTGCCGTCGAGCCTCGGCGAGAACATCGCCCGCCTCCGGTTCGCCGCCGTCCCCCTCGCCATCCTGACGCTCTCGCTGCGGCGCTGGCGGCCGCTGCCGCTCGCCGCAGTGGCGTTCGCGCTCGCCCTCTCGTGGAACGTGAGCCCGCTCGTGGCGAGCTTCGCGAAGAGCGCCTCCGACCCGGCGGCGAGCGCCGAGTACTGGCAGCCGGCGGTGACGTTCCTCCAGAAGCGGCTCACCCCCTCGTACCGCGTCGAGGCGGTGGACACGGCCGGCCACTGGCCGGCCGTCTACCTCCCCTCGGCCGGCATCCCGATCGCACGAGGCTGGTTCAGGCAGGACGACTTCCCGCGGAACCGCCTGCTCTACGACGAG
>DAIOGR010000059.1:0-10182 GCA_036745155.1 Gaiella sp. | reverse complement strand
AGCAGTCAGCCGAGGTGTACGCGCTCTTCAACAACAACCGCGACGACTTCGCGCCCCGGAGTGCGGTGATCTTCCGCGGGCTGCTCGACGAGGCGGGGATCGCGGCGACGGGCGGGACCGAGCCTCCTCCCACGGAGATGACGCTCTTCTGAGACACCCGCTTTCCGTTTCCGCGGTCGGGAACGTCCGGCCGCGGTAGATTCGCGTGATGCGCGTCCTCTCGGTCGTCCACGATCCATCCTCGCTCGGGGGCGGCGGCCTGTTCGAGGAGATCGTCTCGCAACGCGGTGAGCGGCTCGACCGCTGGGTCGTGCCCCACGACGACCACCCGACGCTGTCACCGGACGCCTACGACGCGATCATGGTCTTCGGGGGCGTCCAGCATCCGAACCAGGACGACGAGTATCGCTGGATCCCCCGGGAGGTCGGCTACATCGCGGATGCGCTCGGCGCCGGCGTGCCCATGATCGGCGTGTGCCTCGGGTCGCAGCTGATCGCCCGGGCGGCCGGCGCCTGGGTCGGGCCGGCGCAGCAGGCCGAGGTCGGCTGGCACGAGGTCGAGCTGACCGAGGCGGCCGGGGACGACCCGGTGCTCGGCGTCCTGCCGGAGCGCACCCAGGCGTTCCAGTGGCACTACTACACCTACGAGCTCCCGGCCGGGGCAGTGCAGCTCGCCGCAAGCCCGGCCTGCCGGCAGGCCTACCGGGTCGGCGAGGCGACGTGGGGCATCCAGTTCCACGCCGAGGTGACGCGCCAGATGCTCGACTTCTGGTTCGTCGAGGGCGAGCGGGAGCTGCAGAAGCCGATCGACGAGGTGCGCCGCGAGACGGATGCCTTCCTCGGCTCGTGGAACGCCTACGGCCGCGGCATCTGCAACGCCTTCCTCGACGTGGCTGCGCATCGCAGGTCGCGGGGCGCGACGCCCCGGTAGGACAGGGAGACGCACCGGCGCACGGCAGCCGGCCCGGCGCTACTCGACGGGCAACGCCGCGTCGGCCGACCATTCGTGCCACGAGCCGACGTAGTTCCGCGCCTCGTACCCGGCGCTACGAAGGAGTTGCACGGCCACGCCGGAGCGGCCGCCGGAGTGGCAGTAGGCGATCACCTCGGCCCCTGCCGGGGCACCCACGAGTGCCCGGAGCCCTTCCGGGTCGAGGCCGAGCAACTGCTGCACGTCGATGTTCCTTGCACCCGGCAGGTGGCCCTGGCGTGCGTCGCACGGGTAGCCGCCCACACCGCTGTACTCCGCAGCGGTGCGCACGTCGAGCAGGACGAGGCCGTCTTGACCGAGGCGGCCGGCCAGCTCCTCGCGGGTGACGTCGGTCATGCGAGACCCGCGACGAGATCGGCTTCGGCGGCCACCGACGGCCGCTCCGAAAGGTCGTGGAGCCAGGCGGCGAGGTGCGGGAACGGGTCGAGCGAGACGCCCATCAGCGCCTGTGCCCGGAGCACCCACGGCACGTAGGCGACGTCGGCGAGCCCGAACGAGGCACCGGTGAGGTACGGCATCGCGGCCAGGAGCCCGTCGAGGCCGGCGAGCTCCCTGGCGAGCGCGGCGCCGGCGCCGGCCTCGCCGCGCCGGAGCGCGTAGTACGGCCCCGAGAAGTCGTCGTGGCGCAGGACGAGCAGCCGCGCCGCCGCGCGGGCGCCCGGGTCGCCGGGCAGGAGCGGCGGCTCCGGGTAGCGCTCCTCCAGGTACTCGTCGATCACGGCGGACTCCGGCAGCACCCAGCCGTCGTCGTCGAGCACGGGCACCTTGCCGACGGGGTTCTTCTCGTAGAGCCAGGCCGGCCGGTGCTCGAGGTCGATCACGACGGCTTCGTAGGGAACGCCCTTCTCGGCGAGCACGATCCGGACCCGCGCACAGTAGGGACAGCGTGGTGCGTCGTAGAGCGTCAGCATCAGCGCTCGAGCCGCACTGCGCCGGCGAGCTCCGGCGCGTCCGCAAAGCCGTGTCCCACACCGGTGATGCCGAGGGCACCTGCGAGGCCGGCGAGCAGCTCCCGCGCCGGGGGCAGCTCGGCCGGCGACTTGGCGGTCGGCGTGGCGGCGCGCACCGCGCCCGGGTCCGCGCCCGTGAGCCGCTCGATCACGACCGGGTTTGCCTGCAGCGCCACCACCTCGCCGGGCGGGAGCGGCCCGTGGTGCTCGGGCACCGACGCGTACTCGTCCACGATGGCCCCGCGGTCGAAGAGGATCATCCGTACAACCGCCTCCTCCTCCACGCCGAGGGCGAGCGTGACGAGACCCGTCCGCGTCGAGATCTCCTTCGCCAGACGCCGCAGCATGGCCGGGTCGCGGTCGCAGACGTCGTCGTAGACGGCCACGTAGCCGTCGCGCGGCGGCGACACGACGGAGCCGCGCGAGCCGCCCGGCAGGCGCGGCACGTAGATCTCGAGCGCCCGCACGATCGCGTCCACGTCGTCGGTCTGGACGTGGATGGAGCCGAACGACTCCGCCTCGCGCGCCTCTCCGAGCCGGGCAGCGAGCTCGTCGAGCGGTGCCACCAGCGTGAGCACGTCCTCGCGGAAGCCCCAGCGGCCGTAGACCGAGCGCGCAGCGCCGTTCGAGGCCGACACCTCCAGATCGAGCGCCTCCACCCCTTCGCCTGCGAGGTGGGCGACCACTTCGCGCACGAGCGCCCCCGCCAGCCCGTGCCCGCGGGCCTCGGGCCTCACGTAGAGGTCGGTGAGCCGGGCGAGCCGGGGAGAGCGCCGGCGCGCGAGCGCCAGGCCGGCGACCTGGCCATGCCGCTCGGCCACCCAGGCGAGCCCGGCTGCGACGACCTCCCTGATCTCGGCCAGCTCCTGCGCCTCGTCGACGTCGACGTGCAGGGGCGGCGGCACCTCCGCCGCGAAGGCGCGCCAGAGGTCTTCCAGCACCGCCAGGTCGGCGAGGGTGGCGGTGCGGACGGTCACCCCGGGATTGTAGGGACGGGGCCGTGCCTCGCTCTCCTCACCCCGACGTCCGCCGCCCCGCCAGCAGCATGTGGCAGGCGACGTTGCGCCAGCAACCGAAGCGCTCGCCGAGCTCGCGGGTCTCCTGCTCGGAGAGCTGGCGTCCCTGCCCGTAGAAGTGGGAGGCCGCCTTGCGCACGCCGAGGTCGCCGGCGGGCCACGCGTCGCCGCGGGCAAGGCAGCGCGCGAGGAACCAGTCGGCCGTCCAGCGGCCGAGCCCGCGCACGGCGGTGAGCGCCTCGATCACCTCGCCGTCGGAGCGGGCGGACAGCCCGTCCAGGTCGAGGCCGGAGCGGGCGAGCCCGATCACGTACTCGGCCTTGCGGCGCGAGAAGCCGACCGAAGCGATCTCGTCCTCGTGGGCGGCGGCGATCCGCTCCCGTGTGGGGAACGCCCAGGCGTGCTCGTGCCGCTCGCCGAAGCGCTCGATCAGCCTGGAGCGCACCGCGAAGGCGGAGTGGAGCGATACCTGCTGGGCCGTGATCGAGGTGACGAGCATCTCCCACGGATCGACCGCGAGTGGCGGCCGGTAGCCCCGGAGGGGCTCCTCGAGCCCGGCGAGCACGGGCTCATCCCGGGCCCAGGCCCAGAAGCCGCCGAGATCGAAGGGAAGCCCGAGCAGGTGGTACACGGCAGGGACGACGGCGTCGTCGTCCCAGGGCTCGAGACGAACGCCGCCCGCGGCCGCCTCGATGCGCACCTCGCGACCGGCGACGACGCGGTACAGGGCGCCCTCGTGCCATAGGTTCGCGCGGTCCGCCCCGTACGAGCGGAACCGCTCGGTCGAGGCGAGGAAGTCGTACGGCTGCGGCAGCGCGAGGAGCGGCACCGCCGGATCGTACGGTGCGGGGCTACCCCTTGACGCCGCCCCGGGTGAGCCCCGAGACGAGGTAGCGCTGGGCGAAGAGGAAGACGAGCACGGCCGGGATCGTCACGAGCATCGCGCCCGCCGTCAGCTTCTCCCAGGCCTGATCGAACTGGAACACGTACGTCCGCAGGCCGACCGGCAGCGTGTACTTGTCGGGCGAGAGCAGGATGATGTTCGCGAACGCGACCTCGTTCCACGCGGTGATGAACGTGTAGAAGCACGTCACGGCGAGGCCGGGCGTGGAGAGCGGCATCACGATCCGCCAGAACGTGCCGAACGGCGTCAGCCCGTCGATCCGTCCGGCCTCCTCCAGGGAGATCGGGATCGTGTCGAAGTACCCCTTCAGCATCCAGGTGCAGAACGGCACGGCCACCGTCGAGTACGCGAGCAGCAGCCCGAGCTGCGAGTCGATCAGGTTCAGCGACGTGATGATCTGGTAGATCGGCACGATGATGATCGCGGCCGGGAACATCTGGGTGACGAGGAAGGAATTGAGCGCCGTGCGATACCCGGGGAAGCGGTAGCGGGAGAGCGCGTACCCCGCGGTGGCGGAGAGGAACACGCCGACGATCGTGGTCAGGACGGCGATCAGCGCCGAGTTCCCGAACCAGTGCAGGAACTCGTAGTCGTTGGCCGAGATCACGTCCGAGTAGTTGCTCCAGGTCCAGTTGTCCGGCCAGACGTTCAGGGTCGGGCTGTTGATGATCTCGTCGCGCGGCTTGAAGGAGCTGATCCCGATCCAGAAGACCGGGAAGATGGCGATGATCGTGGCGACGACGAGGCTGCCGTGGAGAACCGCCGACATGTACCAGGGGCGGACCCGCCTGCTTCCCTGGCCTGCGCGCTTGCGCGGCGGGGCAAGCACGGGAGGAGTGGCGCCGGTGCTGCTCACGACCAGGTCTCCTCGCCCATCCGCTTCACGGTGTAGCGGTAGAACTGGCTGAAGACGAGCAGGATCGAGAGGATGATCACGCCGTAGGCGGTGGCCACGCCGTAGAGCTTGAAGTCGAAGGCGTTCTGGTAGGCGTAGGTGGCGAGGATCTGGGTCGAGGTGCCGGGCCCGCCTCCGGTGACCAGGTAGATCACGTTGAACATGTTGAACGTCCAGATCAGTCCGAGCAGGATCACCGTTGCGGCCACGGGACGCAGGCCGGGCAGCGTCACCGACCAGAAGCGCTGCCAGGCGTTGGCGCCGTCGACCGCTGCTGCGTCGAGCAGGTCGGAGTCGATCGCCTGGAGCCCCCCGAGCAGCGCCACCATCATGAAGGGGACGCCGAGCCAGACGTTCGTGGTGATCACGGCGAACTTGGCCCAGGTGGGATCGCCGAGAAAGGCAGGCGGCGTCTCCCAGCCCAGCTTGATCAGGAACTGGTCGAGGAAGCCGTAGGGGTTGTTGAACATGAAGCGCCACGCGAAGGCCGAGATGAAGGACGGCACCGCCCACGGGACGAGCAGGAGCATCCGGTAGGTGCCGCGGAACTTCAGCGTGCGGTTGAGCGCGAGCGCGAGCGCGAGGCCGAGCGTGAAGTGGAAGAAGACGTTGACGAACGTCCAGAGGGCCGTGAACCCGAGGACGTCGCGGAACTCCTGGCTCTTCAGGATCCGGGTGTAGTTGTCGATGCCGATCCACTTGTAGGTGGACGGCTGCAACGGGTTGAGCGCGTTGTACTGGTCGGCGTTCGTGAAGCTGTAGTAGATGCCGCGGCCGAGCGGGTAGAAGACGAGCAGGCCCATCACGACGAAGACGGGCAGCAGCATCGCGTAGGCGAACCACCAGCGTCCGAAGCTCCGCCGCAAGCGCTCACCCAGAGAAGGGCCTCCCCGCCCCCGGAGTCCGGGGGCGGGGAGGGTCTTGTCCGTCGTGGTCACGGAGGTGACCCTATCCGACTACTTCACGATCGTGTAGTCCGGGAACAGCTTCAGCTTCCATGCTGCTGCCACGGTCGCCAGACCGGACTTGGCCGTCGCCTGCCCGTTCAGGATCTTCTGCACGTTGGGGCCGAAGTCGGAGTAGATCTGGCCACCCTGCGGCAGCACCGGCCGAGCAGTGGCCACGTTCATCTGCGGCAGGAACGCGCCGATGAGACGGTTCGACTTCACGGCCGGCAGCGCGTACGAGGACTTCCGCGACGGCAGCAGGTTGTTCTTGGCGGCGAACGCCGCCTGGGCCGTCCCCGAGGTCATGAAGCTGATGAACTTCCACGACGCCTCGAAGTCGCTCGTGCCCTTGCCGATCACGAAGCCGTTGCCGCCGACCGGCGAGCCCTGCTTGCCGCCCGGGCCCTTCGGGATCACCAGCACGCCGAGGTTCGAGGACGACTTGAAGGCCGGCCCTTGCAGGATGTCGGCCGTCGACCACGGGCCGTTCACGATCATCGCCACCTGGCCGTTCTTGAAGGCCGTCTGGGCGTTGCCGTAGTCGTTGGAGAAGTCCTTGTTGGGGAACGCGCACTTCGCCGAGAACAGGCTCTTGTACGCGTCCATGCCGGCCACGGACTGCTTGTTCGCGATCAGGATCTGCTTGGTGGCCGGGTTGATCAGGCCGCCGCCGTACCCCCACACCCACGGCTGCACCCAGTACGAGTCGGCACGCAGGAAGATGCCCTGCTTGGCCGGGAACTTCGCGCACGTCTGGCTCAGCGCGGGGAGCGTCTTCGGCAAGGCGGTCGGCTTGATGCCGGCCTTCTTGAACAGCGCCTTGTTGTAGAAGATCGTGAGCGCGTCGGGAGCCTGCGGCAGGCCCCAGACCTTGCCCGCGTAGTTGTAGTAGGCGAACGCGGCCGGCAGGAAGTCGGCCTTGTCCTTGGCGGTCACCTTCGCGGTGATGTCGGACAGGAAGCCCTTGGAGCCCCAGTTGGCGACGTCGGCGATCTCCGCCCGCATCACATCCGGGCCCTTGCCGGCCTGCGAGGCGGTCGTGAACTTCGCGTCGCGCTGGTCGAACGGCACCTGGACGATCTCGACGTTGATGCCGGTCTGACTCGTGAACTGGGAGATGAGCGACTTGACGGTGACCGTCTCCTCGTCGTTCATCGTGTTCCAGTACGTGATCGTCGTCGCGTGCGTGCGTGCTGCGGCCGACGCGACGATCGCTGCCGCGACGACGACCGTCGCGACGAGAGCGAGCGCAATGGCCCTGAAGCGGGTGCGCTTCATCGGTTCGTCCTCCTTGTGACTCCGGCAGCAACGCCGGCGTTGAAAAGGTGTTTCATGATCATGAAACAGCGAAGCGAGCGTAACGAGTTGGACAACACCTCGTCAAGCGTGGATCTACCGTCCTCCTCTCCGTATTCTCCCCACTCGATCGTGAAACGCGCCGTAAACTGGAGTGGTATGGCAACACTAAGAGACGTCGCCAGACGGGCAGGAGTTAGTGCCGCCACGGCATCGCGTGTGATGACCGGGTCGAGCGTCGTGCGCCCGGAGACCCGCGAGCGTGTCGAGCGCGCCATGCGCGAGCTGCTCTACGTGCCGCCCGGGCGGACGACCGAGGCAGGAGCGATCGGGCTCCTGGTGCCCGAGTTCGCCAATCCCGTCTTCGCAGCCCTCGCCCAGGCAATGGAGACCCGGGCCACAGCTGCCGGTTTTGCCGCCATCCTCTGCAACACCGGCGGCTCGGCGGCGAGGGAGGTCGACCTGGTGCACATGCTGCTCGAGCGTCGCGTCGAGGGAATGGTGTTCATCTGCGCCGAGGTCACCGACGTGCGAGGCGAGCACGGCCACTATGCGCAGCTCCTCGAGCTCGGGGCCCGCATCGTCTTCGTCAACGGCGGCTCCGAGTCGCTGAGCGTCACTTCCGTCGGCGTCGACGAGCGGTCGGCGGGGCGCCTCGCCACCGAGCACCTGCTCGAGCTCGGCCACCGTCGCATCGGCTTCGTCGCCGGCGACGCCTTCGCGCTCCCGACCCGCGAGAAGCTGACAGGGCGGGACGACGCCCTGCGCTCGGCCGGCATCGGGCCGAACGGCAGCGTGGCACACGCCGGCTTCACGGTCGAGGGCGGCCGCCACGCTCTCCGGGTACTGCTGGACGCGCCGGCGGAGCTGAGACCGACAGGCGTCATCTGCTCCAACGACCTGATGGCCATCGGGGTGCTGCAGGAGGCGGCGGCACTCGGCCTGCGCGTGCCCGAGGACATCTCGGTGGTCGGCTTCGACGGCATCAACGCTGCCTCGTGGACGCAGCCGCCGCTGACGACGGTCGAGCAGCCGATCGCAGAGATCGCCGACACGGCGATCTCTGCCCTGCGCACCCTGATCGAGAAGCCCGGCCAGGCACAGCCGAACTACCTGTTCCGCGCGCGGCTTCGCCGCGGGGGCACAACGGCCGGTCCCGCGGCGTAGCGGTGCAGCCGACCCGCCTCACGGTTCCTGCGCCGGGCCGCGCCTCCGCCGCAGCCTCGGCGCTCCTCGTGATCCTGGTGCTCGCGCTCCCGGCGTCCGCGCGAAGCACGGCCGCCTCACCCCCAACGAGCGGGGAGGCCGCGTTGCTCGCCGCCGCTCACGCCCGCTCCACCCTGTCGGCCCAGCGGATCTACTTCGTGCTGACAGACCGCTTCGCGAACGGCGACACGAGGAACGATCGCGGCGGCCTGACCGGGCCGGCAGGCGACACCGGGTTCGATCCCTCTGACCCGGGCTTCTTCCACGGCGGCGACCTGGCGGGACTGACGAAGAAGCTCGGCTACGTGAAGCGGCTGGGGATGAGCGCGATCTGGGTGACGCCGCCGGTCGTGCAGCGCACCGTGCAGGGAGCGAGTGCCGGCTATCACGGGTACTGGGGGGTCGATTTCACCGACGTCGACCCCCATCTCGGCGATCGGGAGGCGTTCCGGCGCCTCGTCGAGCGAGCCCACGCGCTGGGCCTGAAGGTGTTCCTCGACGTCGTCGTCAACCACACCGGCGACGTCGTCGCCTACCGGGGAGCCGGGGCGGCTGGAGCGCCGTACGTCGAGCAGGCGACGACCCCGTACCGCGACGTCGCCGGCAAGGCGTTCGACCCGGCTGACGTCGCCGGGCAGGAGACGTTCCCGGAGATCGCTGCCGACCGTCGCACCTTCCCCTACCTGCCCGTGGTCGCAGCGGCCGACGCTCGCAGCAAGCGCCCGGACTGGCTCAACGACCTACGCAACTACCACAACCGCGGCGACTCGACGTTCAACGGCGAGAGCGTCACCTACGGCGACTTCTTCGGCCTGGACGACCTCTTCACGGAACGGCCCGAGGTCGTGCGCGGCGAGATCGCGCTGTGGGAGAGCTGGATCCGCGACTTCCAGGTGGACGGGTTTCGCCTCGACACCTTCAGGCACGTGAACCCCGCCTTCTGGCGCGCGTTCCTGCCGGCGATCCGGAACGCGGCGGCGACCGCGGGCAACGACGACTTCAGCATCTTCGGCGAGGTGTTCGACCAGGCGGCGACGGCCGCGACCGTGCGCCGCGTCGGCGTGCAGAGCGTGCTGGACTTCGCCTTCCAGTCGACGGTCGTGCCGTTCGCTGCGGGCATCGGCGGCGCCTCGGAGCTCGCCGGCCTCTTCGACCAGGACGATCTCTACACGACTGCGACGTCGTCGGCCTACGACCTGCCGACGTTCCTCGGGAACCACGACATCGGCCGGGTGGGCTTCACGCTCCTCGGCGCGGCCGCGGGTGACCGGGCGCGCGCTCTGCGGAGCGACCTGCTCGCTCACGACCTGCTGTTCCTGCTCCGCGGCGCGCCCGTCGTCTATTACGGCGACGAGGCAGGGATGACGGGCAGCGGCGACGGGAAGGACAAGGCGGCCCGGCAGGACATGTTCCCGACCCGTGTCGCCGCCTGGCGCACCGAGCCACGGCTCGGCGGCCGGCCGGTGGGACGGAGGGCCTCGTTCGACGCCGGTCATCCGGTCGCCCGCCGGATCGCCGCGCTCGGGGCGCTGGTCGCCCGCGAGCCCGCGCTCAGGAACGGTGCTCAGATCACGCGCTTCACGGGGCGGGGCAAGGCAGCCGGCGTCTTCGCCGTCAGCCGAATCGACGCCGCCCGGCGGCTCGAGTACGTCGTCGCGTTCAACAACGGCACCACCGCGAAGACCGTCCCCGTCCCGACGTCCTCTCCACGCACGCGCTTCACAGCCCTCTGGCCCGCCGCTGCGCGCGAGAACGTCTCCGACCGGTCGGGGCGCCTGCGCGTTGCCGTTCCCCCCGGCGGCTCGACCGTCCTGAGGGCGACTCGCCCATTGCCGCCGGCACCTCGCCCGACCGTCGCGCTCGCCAGGCCCTCCGTCGACCCGGCCTCCGGGCTCGTGCGGCTGACGGCGAGCGTGCCCGGCTCCGACCCGGCCGCGGTCACGTTCGCGTTTCGCTCCGAGGGAACAGCGGGTTGGG
>DAIOGR010000058.1:5898-10218 GCA_036745155.1 Gaiella sp. | reverse complement strand
CCGGGCTGAGAGGGTGGACGCAGTGCTCCGCCGACCCGCACTACCTGATCTGGGTAATGCCAGCGGAGGAAGCGCGTGCAGCAGGACACCGTCATCGTCGTCGCAGGAGGAGACCCTCCTCGTAATGGTGCGCCTCGCCAGGCGACCGCGATCGTGGCCGACAGCAGCACGACGGTGATCGCGGCCGACAGCGGCGTCGACCGCGCCATCGCGCTCGGCCTGCACGTCGATCTCGCCGTCGGCGACTTCGACTCGGTCACACCCGGCGGCCTCGCAGCCGCCGAGGCGGGCGGGGCCCGGATCGAGCGGCACCCAGCTGCCAAGGACGCAACCGACCTCGAGCTGGCACTCGACGCCGCGCTCGCGCTCTCCCCCCGGCGCGTGCTCGTCGTCGGCGCATCCGACGGCCGCCTCGACCACCTGCTCGCGGGCCTGCTCCTGCTCGGCTCGGAGCGCTACGCCGGCGTCGAGCTCGACGCGCTGCTCGGCTCCGCCCAGGCGCACCTGATCCGCGGCTCGCGCACCCTCACGGGCGCCGTGGGAGAGCTGGTCTCACTGCTGCCCGTCGGCGGCCCGGCGGAGGGCGTCACCACTACCGGGCTCGCCTACCCCCTCGCCGGGGAGACGCTCGACGCCGGCACGAGCCGTGGTGTCTCCAACGTGTTCGCCGAGCAGGTGGCCCGCATCGACGTCGAGCGAGGCGTCCTGCTCGCCGTCAGGCCGGGGACGAGCTCGTGACACAGTGTCACAAGCTCGGCTGGCTGCCGCTCCTGCTGGCGCTCCTGCTCGGAGCGGCCGGCATCGCCGGCTGCGGCGGGGAGGACGACGTCCCCGCCGACGTCGTGCTCGTCACGCACGACTCGTTTGCCGTCTCGAAGAGCGTCAAGACGGCGTTCGAGCGGGAGAGCGGCCTGAGGCTGAGAATCCTGCAGGGCGGCGACGCGGGGGAGGCGCTCAACCGGGCGCTGCTGACTGCCGGCAACCCACAGGGAGACGTGCTCTTCGGCGTCGACGACAACCTGCTCTCGCGTGCGCTCGCGGGCGGGCTCTTCGACCGGTACCGCTCACCGCAGCTCGCCGCCGTCGACCCGGACTTCACGCCTCCCGACGACCGGGTCACGCCGATCGACCACGGCGAGGTGTGCCTCAACGTCGACCGCGCGTGGTTCCGCGAGCGCGCCCTCGCCCCGCCGCGCTCGATCGACGACCTCTTGCTGGACCGGTATCGCAACCTGCTCGTCGTCGAGAACCCCGCCACCTCGAGCCCCGGGCTCGCCTTTCTGCTCGCGACGATCGCCCGCTACGGCGACGATCGCTGGCAGGTCTTCTGGCGCGGGCTCAGGGCGAACGGCGTCCGGGTCGTCGAGGGCTGGGAGGAGGCGTATACGCAGCAGTTCTCGGGCGCGGCCGGCAGCCCTGGCAAGCGACCCATCGTCGTCTCCTATGCGACGAGCCCCGCGGCTGAGGTGATCTTCGCGACGAAGCCGCTCAGCGAAGCCCCCACCGCCGTGATCGACGACAGCTGTTTCAGGCAGATCGAGTACGCCGGCGTGCTCCGCGGCGCCCGCAACCCGGCAGGCGCGAGGGAGCTGATCGACTTCATGCTCTCCGAGCGCTTCCAGGCGGACGTGCCCGGGTCGATGTTCGTCTACCCGGTACGAGACGGGGTGCCGCTACCCGAGGCCTTCCGCCGGTACGCGGTTCGGCCTGCGCAGCCGCTCACGCTCCCGCCCGACGCGATCGCCGCCGGCCGGGACGACTGGATCGACCGGTGGACGCAGATCGTGCTGCGCTAGCCCGGCGGGCCGGGCTCGTCGCCGCAGGCGTCATCCCTGCCGCCTTCGTCGCGCTCTTCTTCGCGTTTCCCTTCGCGGCCATCCTGGGACGGGGGCTCGGAGAGGACGGCCGGCTCTCGCTCCCCTTCGACGTCTGGCTCTCGAGCGAGACCCTGCGCCTGCTCTGGTTCACCACCTGGCAGGCTGCCGTCTCGACGGTGCTGACGCTCGCGGCGGGGCTCCCGCTCGCCTGGGCCGTGGGCCGCCACGCCTTCCCCGGGAGGTCTCTGGTGCGGGCGCTCGTGCTCGTGCCCTTCGTCCTCCCCACCGTGGTCGTGGCGACGGCGTTCCTCGCGCTCCTGCCCGACAGCCTCGAGCGCGGGCTCCCGGCAATCCTGGCGGCCCATGTCTTCTTCAACGTGGCGATCGTCACCCTCGTCGTCGGCGGCGCCTGGGAAGGGCTGGGGCGGGGGCCGTGGGAGACCGCCGCCACGCTCGGGGCGGGACCATGGCGGCGCCTCCGCGAGGTGACGCTGCCGCTGCTCGCACCCGCTCTCTCCGCGGCGGCGGCCCTGACGTTCCTGTTCTGCTTCACGTCCTTCGGGGTCGTGCTGATCCTGGGCGGCCCGGGGCGCTCCACGCTCGAGACGGAGATCTACCTCCAGGCTGCCAGGGCGTTCGACCTGCGCACGGCGGCGGCGCTGTCGCTGCTGCAGCTCGCGATGGTGGCGCTCGCCCTCGTCGCGATCGGCAGGCTCGAGGCCTCGCGAGGCGGCCGGCCGGCCCCGGCGACGCGGGAGGGGCTGCGGCGCCCGGCGGGCCGGGAGCGGGCCGCCGTCGCCGCCGTCCTCGCCGTTTCCGGCACCGCGCTCGCCCTCCCTCTGGCCCTGCTCGTCGCCCGCTCGCTCGCCACGGGCACCACCGCGTGGCGCCGGCTGTTCGAGGAGACGCCGGCACTGCTCGTCACGCCGTGGCACGCGATCGCCAACTCCGTGCTCTTCGCAGCCGTCGCGGCCGCCCTCTCCGTCACCGTGGGCGGGCTCGCGGCCGCGGTGCTCGCGCGCCTGCGACCGGGCGCGCTCGACGTGCTCGTGCTGCTGCCGCTCGGCGCCTCCGCCGTGATGCTCGGCTTCGGCTTCCTGATCGCCTTCGACGAGCCGCCGCTCGACTTCCGCTCGTCCTGGTGGCTCGTGCCGGTCGCACAATCCCTCGTGGCCGCACCCTTTGTCGTCCGCATCGTCGCACCGGCTCTCCGGTCGATCGACCCGCGCCTGCGCGAGGCGGCGGCGGTGCTCGGCGCCTCGCCCGGGCGTGCCTGGCGCGAGATCGAGCTGCCGCTCGCCGCACGCGCCGTCGGAGTCGCGGCTGGCTTCGCCTTCGCGATCGCGCTCGGCGAGTTCGGTGCCACCGTGTTCGTCGCCCGCGCCGAATGGCCCACGCTTCCCGTCTCCATCTTCCGCTTCCTGGGACGACCGGGCGCCGAGAACCAGAGCATCGCGGGCGCACTCGCCGTCTGCCTCGCCGCGCTCACCGTCCTCGCGGCGCTCGCGCTCGACCGGGCCGCGCCCCGAAGCCGGGGGCCGCTCTGATGGTGCGTGCCTCCGCGATCAGCGTGCGCTTCGACGGCGTCACCGCCGTCGACGACGCCACCATCCAGGTGCCCGAGGGCGAAACGCTGGCCGTGCTCGGCCCGAGCGGATGCGGCAAGTCCACGCTCCTGCGGGTGATCGCCGGACTGCAGCGGGCGGAGTCCGGCACGGTCGAGCTGGACGGACGCGACGTCCGCGACGTGCCGGCGCACCGGCGCGGCGTCGGGCTGATGTTCCAGGACGACGTGCTCTTCCCCCACCGCGACGTCGCCGGGAACGTCGCCTTCGGCCTGCGCATGGCCAACCGACCCCGGCCGGAGATCGAGCGCCGGGTCGAAGAGCTGCTCGACCTCGTCGGCCTGTCGGGGTTTCAGCGCCGGGCGGTCACCTCGCTCTCCGGGGGCGAGCGAGAGCGCGTCGCGCTCGCACGCGCGCTCGCTCCCGAGCCGCGCGTGCTGCTGCTCGACGAGCCGCTCGGCTCACTCGACCGTCCGTTGCACGACCGGCTGCTTGCCGAGCTGGAGGAGCTCTTCACGCGCATCCGGATCACCGTGGTGGCGGTCACCCACGACGTCACCGACGCGTTCGCGCTCGGCCACCAGGTCGCGGTCATGCGGGCCGGCCGCGTCGTCCAGGCGGCGACGCCCGACCGTCTTTGGGCGCAGCCCGCCGACGCGTGGGTGGCACGCTTCCTCGGCCACGCAAACGTGGAGGAGCGCGAGGGCGGCGCCGTCGTGACCCGCCCCGAGGCGGTGCGCCTGACGGTCGCGAAAGAGGGCGGGGCAACGGTCGTCAGCGCCGAGCGGCGGGGCCCGCTCGTCCGGCTCCGGGCGCGCCTCGACGGAGGCGGAGAGCTCGAGGCGGTCACCACCGCGATCGATCATCCTGCCGCCGGCGACCGGGTCAGCGTCGAGATCGACCCGTCAGGTGTCGTGACCGTTCCGACCGGGGTGGGA
>DAIOGR010000058.1:0-5798 GCA_036745155.1 Gaiella sp. | reverse complement strand
CTTCCGTCGAACCGCTCGTGGTGATGGCGAATCGCCGGTGTCGAGTCGGCGAGGAAGCCGAGGTGCCCGATGATCCTCTCCCCCTCCTCGGGATGACGGCGGATCTCCCACCAATCGGCCTCGTCGAGCGGGCCCTGCTTGAGCAGCACGTCGTCGCGGACACCGAGCTTGCCGACGTCGTGGAACAGCGCCGCGAACGAGACCGCGTCGAGCTCGAAGCCTTCGAGGCCGAGCTCGCGCCCGATCGCGAGTGCGATCCGCTGCACCCTGCGGGAGTGACCGGCCGTGTAGGTGTCGCGGGCGTCGATCGCCGCCGCGAGCGACTCCATCGCGTCCGTCGCGCGGGTGCGGAGGAGCGCGTTCGCCTCGACCAGCGTCTCGTTCTGGTGCTGGATGATCGCCGCCGCCTCGCGCAGCTTCTGGGCGCTGGACTCGGCGTGCTTGATGTAGTCGGCCTGGGCCTTGCGCACGAGGACGAGCGGTGCGGCGAACACGATCAGCCCCAGAGCGCCTTCGAGCCCATAGGCGACGGCGAGCATCGACGCTACGACGCCGTACATGGCGTAGTAGACCAGCAGCCACTCGAATCGCTTCCGCAGGACGTCGAGCCAACGCTCCTGGGTCTCGATGGCGATCACCGTCGTGAGGAGCCCGATGTTGACGGCGTAGTAGGCGACTCCGGCCATCGCTCCCAGCGCCGTGTACAGCCACACAGAGCTCGGCAGCTGCGCGTACACGGCGGCACCGGCGAGAGCGCTGAGCGTCAGGGTGGCGGCGTTGAACACCATCTTCTGAAGCGTCGTTCGATGCACGAGCCACTCCGCCGAGCACACGGCGATTGCGAGCAGAAGCGCGGCGCGCGGCCCGAACAGGGCGGCTCCGGCGAGCGAGCCGACAGCGCTGATCGAGATCGTCCCGCGGTCGAGCACGTCCGCTGCGAGTACCTGGCCGGCGGCGATCAGCGCCACGAGCAGCGCGAGACCCGAAATGTCGTTGCCCGATCCGAACACGAGCCCGGCGACCCCCGCGACAGCGCCGAGCGTCGCGATGATCGCGACGAAGACCCCGATACCCCGGGCGGGGGCAAGGCTGTTGAGCGCCGGCTGGACGATCGCTGCGCGTATTCCCTCGCTGCCGCGCTCCGGAAGGCCCATTACCCGCTCAGCGGGCGCGCTCGGCGGCGAGTACGCCGGCGGGGAAGGCTCGGCCGGCATCCTGCGGTCGCGCAACTCCAGAGCGGCGCCGAAAGCCACGACCCGGTTGCGCCCGTGGGCCTTGGCGCGGTAGGCGGCGACGTCTGCGCTGTGCAGCAGCTCGCGGGCGTCGGCTGCATGTGCGGGGAACGTCGCGACGCCGATCGAGACGGTGACCCGAATCCCTTCGGCGGCCGTGTCGACTGCGATCGGTGTGTCCTCGACACCTTCTCGGATCCGCTCCGCGATCACCACGGCGGCCTCCTCGGGGGTGTCGAGGAGCAGGATGCAGAACTCCTCGCCGCCGAAGCGCGCCGCCACGTCGCCGGGCCGGACGTTCGCCCGGAAGACACGGGCGACGGCCGCGAGGACTGCGTCCCCCGCAAGGTGGCCGTACCGGTTGTTCACCTCCCGCAGCAGGTCGAGGTCCGCGACGAGCAGCGAGAGCGGCTCGTCGAGACGGCGAGCGCGGTCGAGCGCCTCGTCGAGCGCCTCGGTGAAGTGCCGCGCGTTGTACAGCTCCGTCTTCGGATCCTGCCGGGCCTCTGCCTCGAGCTTCGGCAACGCGAGCGTGCGATGGAGCAGGAAGAGCGGGCTCAGCGCGAGGATGGCCAGCATCGGGGTGTCCGCCCACAGGTGCGCGAACACGACGCCGACGGCGGAGAAGGTGAAGTCCATGGAAAGGCTCCGGAACGTGAACAGGCCACTGCGGGCAAACGTGTGGCCCCGTGCGAAGCGCAGCACGATCGCGAGCAGGAAGTGCTGCACGACGACGAACACGAACGCCGCCGAGACGCCTGCCACGAAGAAGCGCGCGTTGCCCCCGTTGAAGTTCGTCGCGGGCACCCTCGAGACGGTCTCGAACGTCAGCGAGGCGAGCAGGCCCGCCACGGCATAGTTGGCGATGTTGAAGGTCTGGATCACCCACGGGTAGCGGACTTTGATCCACTCCGGCACGTGCTGGCACACGACCACGAGGGCGATCAGCTGCGGGGGCAGGAGGATCGCCGCGGCCACGATCAGGCCGGGCGACAGGTGGTAGGAGTGGTTCAGAGGCGTCACGACCACGAAGAGCTGGGCCACAGAGGCAGCAACGGCCAGGAACACGGCGAGCTGCCACTCGGTCCGCGTGACGTTCTCCCCGAGGCTCGAGACGGCGACGCCCGCCACGGCCGCGGCGCAGACCAGGAGGACGAAGAGGGTGGTCCGGGACGCCAAGCGCCGTGGCTTCGGTACCGGTGCGGTGGTCACTCCACTCATTGCCATCCTCGACAGTCGCGTCGCTCGATCTCGTTCCCCGGCTGACTGCCAGCCGGTGAGCCCACAGGAAGACATCGGCCTGCGGGGCCACCCGCACGTCCCTCTGAAGGGGTAGCGCTCGACGCGCGCGACCAAGGGCCCGGCGGCCGAGAGCCCTGCCTGCCGAGTGTCCGACGTCGTCGCCGTTCGCCGAGAGCGGGGTGCCTTCGCTCACTCGTCCGAGGGATGCGGAAATCCCCCTTCCGGCCGAAGCGGCGCCGGTCGATCGGACTACGGTCAGATGCGATTCACCAACTCAAAGCGGCGGCCCGAAGGGGTCATGGGAGGATGAGATGGGGCGGTTTCGGAACACGGGCGGGCGTAGCGACGTGGGTGAGCGCTCGAACGCACTCTGGGGCGACGGGCGCAAGAAGCTCGTGACGCTCCTCTCGGTCCTGACGGTCGCGGCGGCCGTCATCGCCGGCACGGCGGTTCCGGCATCCGCTTCCAAGCAGCCGGCGTATGTGACGCCCTCGCTGCTCGCCGATGCGCTGGCACAGCCGAGCAGCCTCTTCGACGTGATCGTCCAGGCGCGCAAGGGTGGCAAGAGCGCGGACGCGGCGAAGGACGTCACGGACACGCAGAAGGAAGACCCGGCGAAGGGCTCGAAGCTGAAGCGGCAGTTCGTCTCGGTGGCGGGCACCTCGGCGACACTGAGCGGACGGCAGATCTTGAGGCTCTCGAAGAAGAGCTGGGTCGCCGCGATCACGAGCGACCCGAAGATCCATCAGGAAGCCTACTCGAGCGGTCAGGTGTGGCCGGACGCAGCGGCAGTCGCGCCCAACTGGAACGCACTGCCGGCAAACGCCAGCTACCCGGCCATCGCAGTCGTCGACTCCGGCATCACGCCCAGCCTGCCTGCATTCGGAAGCCGCGTGATCAAGAGCGTCAGCATGGTCTCCTCGTACACGAACTACGCGGCGTTCGGGCACGGCTCCATGGTCGGCAGCATCGCCGCCGGCGGCGAGGACGGCTACACCGGGGCCGAGCCGCACGCGAACATCGTCTCGATCAAGGTGCTCGACGGAGCGGGCGTCGGCAGCAAGAGCGACGTGATCGCCGCGGCCGACTGGATCCTGCAGAACAAGGCGACCTACAACATCCGCGTGGCGAACTTCTCGATCGGCACGGGCGGCGACCGCATCGAGTACGACCCGCTCGACCGGGCCGTCGAGTCGCTGTGGCTGAACGGCGTCACGGTGGTCGTGGCGGCGGGCAACTACGCGGTCAACGGGCAGCGGAGCAACGTCGGCTACGCCCCGTCGAACGACCCCTTCGTGATCACGGTCGGAGCCTCCGACACGAACGGCACGGCGTCGCGCTCGGACGACTTCGCGGCACCCTGGTCGGCCTGGGGCTCCACGCAGGACGGCTTCTTCAAGCCGGAGCTCTCCGCACCGGGCCGCCACATGATCGGTGCCGTCCCGACCGGGGCCAACCTGTTGACGCTGTTCCCGGACCGCGTGGTGGCGCCCAACAAGATGTGGATGTCCGGCACGTCGTTCGCCGCACCCGTCGTCTCGGGGATCGCGGCGACCCTGCTCGCGAAGAACCCGAGCTGGACTCCCGACCAGGTGAAGGGCGCGCTCATGCAGACCGCGTCCGTCCCCGCGGGCTACAACTCGGCCGGCGCGCTCGGCATCGGTGTCGTCAACGGCAACGCGGCCCTGAGCGCTCCGGGTACGGCGAACCCGAACCTGGGGCTCAACCAGTTCCGCTACCTGGACAGCACCACCGGCCGCTACGCCTTCAATGCCGCCGACTGGCGTGCGGCGGCTGCGGCGAACGCCTCCTGGAACTCGGCCTCCTGGGCGAACGCGTCCTGGGCAAACGCGTCCTGGAGCTCGGCCTCCTGGGCAAACGCGTCCTGGAGCTCCGCCTCCTGGGCCGACGCTTCCTGGGCGAACGCGTCCTGGAGCTCCGCCTCCTGGGCGAACGCATCCTGGGCGGACAACTTCGCCGGAGAGTAGTACCCGAACCCCACCCCTCCCCATCCCGACAGCGAAGCGGGGGCCCAGGCGGCCCCCGCTTCGTCGTCTCCTACTCCCACTCGATCGTGGCGGGCGGCTTGGAGGAGAGGTCGAGGGCGACGCGGTTGACGCCCGGCACCTCGTTGATGATCCGGCTCGAGATCGTCTCCAGCACCTCGTACGGGATCCGGGCCCAGTCGGCCGTCATCGCATCCTCGGACGTGACCGCGCGGATCACGACCGGATAGGCGTAGGTGCGCTCGTCCCCTTGCACGCCGACGGACTTGATCGCGGGCAGCACCGCGAAGCTCTGCCACAGGTCACGGTAGAGACCGGCCCGCCGAATCTCCTCCTGCAGCACGGCGTCGGCGGCGCGCAGGATCTCGAGCCGCTCGACCGTCACGTCGCCGATGATCCGGATGGCGAGACCGGGGCCGGGGAACGGCTGCCGCCACACCATCCGCTCGGGCAGCCCGAGCTCCTCGCCGACCCGGCGCACCTCGTCCTTGAAGAGCAGGCGCAGCGGCTCCACGAGCTCCATCTCCATGTCCTCCGGCAGCCCACCGACGTTGTGGTGTGACTTGATCGTCGCAGCCACCCCGTCCTCCCCGCCGCCCGACTCGATCACGTCCGAGTAGAGCGTGCCCTGCACCAGGAAGGGCACGGTGCCGAGCTTGCGGGCCTCCTCCTCGAAGACGCGGATGAACTCCTCGCCGACGATCTTCCGCTTCGTCTCCGGGTCGGTCACGCCCGCGAGCCGGGAGAGGAAGCGCTCCTGGGCGCGGACGTGCACGAGCGGCACGCGGAAATGGCCGGCGAACGTCTCCACCACCTGCTCCGCCTCGTTCTGCCGCATCAGGCCGTGGTCGACGAAGACACACGTGAGCTGGTCGCCGACCGCCTTGTAAACGAGGAGCGCGGCAACGGCGGAGTCGACGCCGCCGGAGAGCCCGCAGATCACCTTGGCGGACCCGACCTGGGCGCGAATCCGCTCCACCTGGTCCTCGATCACGGCGGCGGGAGTCCACGCCGGCGGCGCCCCCGCGACGTCGTAGAGGAAGTTCTTGAGCATGTCCTGGCCGTACGGGGTGTGCCTGACCTCGGGATGGAACTGGACGGCATAGAGCGCCCGACCGGTGTCCTCGAAGGCGGCGATGGGCGTCGTGGCCGAGGAGGCCGTGACCCGGGCTCCAGCCGGAGGGGCGGTGACGGAGTCACGGTGGCTCATCCACACCGTCTGCCCGGGCGGCAGGTCGCGGAAAAGGGCCGACTCGCCGAGCTCCGCCGCGGCCTTGCCGTACTCGGACACGTCGTTCGACTCGACGGCGCCGCCGAG
>DAIOGR010000057.1:0-10245 GCA_036745155.1 Gaiella sp. | reverse complement strand
CTCGCGTCGATCAGCCGAGCAGGAGACTCGCTTTTCTGAGCCCCGCTCTTCGTCATGCCCGCCCGGCCGCGTCGAGCGCGTCAGGACCGTTGCCGGCCGACGTGCCGGTGGAGCGTTGCGGTGCGAGCCCTCTCGCCGAAAAGGCCATCTCGTCCCCTCTCCGTCTGAGCCACGAGGGTAGCAACGTCGTAGCCAACGTTGCGATCTTCGAGGTGAGGGGCCGGCCGCGGGGGGCGCGCAGCCGGGTGATGTGAGTACCGTTCGGGCATCAGCGTGAAGCACGACCCCACCCTCCCCATCGAAGGAACCCCGCCCGCCGCGGAGCCCGAGAGCCGTCGCGGCGGGCTGCTGTCGCGCGTCATCGTGCCCTTCGTCGTCGCCGGGGGCGTCTTGTTGAAGCTCGCCGGCGCGCTCAAGTTCGCCGGCATCTTCCTCTCCGTCGGCGGCTACGCCCTCCTCTTCGGCTGGCGCTTCGCGATCGGCTTCGTGCTGCTCATCCTCGTGCACGAGCTCGGCCACTACGTCGAGGCGAAGCGGCAGGGGCTGTCGCCCTCGCTGCCTGTGTTCGTCCCCTTCCTCGGCGCCTACGTCGCCCTCAAGGGACAGCCGTTCGATCCGTGGCGCAACGTGCTCGTCTCGATCGCCGGGCCGATCGCGGGCGGCCTCGCGGCACTGGCCTGCCTGCTCTACGGCGAGGCGACCGGCTCGGACCTGATGCGCGCGCTGGCCTACGCCGGCTTCTTCCTCAACCTGATCAACCTCGTCCCGATCGGCATCCTCGACGGCGGGCACATCCTGCGCTCCTGGCGGGTGCTCCGTCACGGGGGCGGGCGCCCCAGCCCGGCGGACGCCCGCCGCCTCGGCGGCGTCGTGGTCGCCATGTCCCTCGTGACCGCCGGCGCCCTCGCGCTCGGCATGTTCGCCGCCCACATCCCGCAGGACCGGCTGTGAGCCCGGACAGGGCGAAGAACGGCGAGCTCGACCGCCGGCTTCTGCGCCGCAAGCACGAGGCGCTCGCGAGCGACGTCTCGCTGATCGCCTCGGAGTTCCTCGCGGGCTTCCAGGCCGTCGCGAAGATCGACCGGCCGGCGGTGTCGATCTTCGGGTCTGCCCGCGTGCACGAGGGATCGCCGTCGTACGAAGCCGCGCGCACGACGGGCGCGCTGCTCGCCGCGGCAGGCTTCGCGGTCGTGACGGGCGGCGGCCCCGGCGTGATGGAGGGGGCAAACCGCGGCGCCCAGGAGGCCGGCGGCCTCTCGGTCGGCTTCAACATCACCCTCCCGCACGAGCAGTCGCTCAACCCGTACTGCGACCTGTCGCTCACCTTCAAGCACTTCTACGCGCGCAAGGTGATGTTCGTGAAGGCGGCCGAGGGGTTCATCATCTTCCCCGGCGGCTTCGGCACCCTCGACGAGCTGTTCGAGTCGCTCACCCTGATCCAGACCGGCAAGATCGGCAGCTTCCCGGTCGTGCTCTGCGACGGCGACTACTGGTCACGCATGCTCGACTGGATCCGGGCGGAGATGCTCGAGCTCGGCCTCATCTCGGCCGACGACCTGTCGCTCCTGCACGTGACGGACTCGCCGGCCGAGGCGGTCGAGTGCGTCGTCTCGCACTACGACGCCCGGGTGGGTGAGGGCTCGGCGTGATCGCGGAGGCCGTGGCCGCGATCCGTGCGCGGTCGATCCTGGAACCTGCCGTCGGCGTCGTGCTCGGCTCGGGGCTCGGCGGCTTCGCCGGCGAGCTCGACGACGCCGTCGAGATCCCGTACGGCGAGATCCCAGGCTGGCCGGCGGCGACGGCGCTCGGGCACGCCGGCACGCTCGTGCTCGGCAGCGTGAGCGGGATCCCCGTCGCGGTGATGCGCGGCCGGGCCCACCTGTACGAGGGGCATCCCGCGCAGAAGGTCGTCTTCGGGGTGCGCGTGCTCGGCGCGCTCGGCGTGCGGACGCTCGTGCTCACGAACGCGTGCGGAGGCGTCCGTGACGGCCTCGCCCCCGGCGACCTCGTGCTCGTCTCCGACCACCTCAACCTGCAGGGCACCTCGCCGCTCGTCGGCCCCAACGACGACTCGCTGGGCCCGCGGTTCCCCGACATGTCCGATGCCTACGACCCGGCGCTGCGAGCGGCGGCGCACACGGCTGCCGCCCGCCTGGGTCAGACGCTCGCCGAGGGCGTCTACGCCGCCTGGCTCGGGCCGGCGTTCGAGACGCCCGCCGAGATCCGCATGATCCGCGTCCTCGGCGGCGACCTGGTGGGCATGTCCACCGTGCCAGAGGTGCTGGCCGCCCGACACCTGGGCATTCGGTGCCTCGCGATCTCCTGTGTCACGAACATGGCGGCGGGGATCCTGCCGGAGCCGATCGACGCGGAGCACGTGCTCGCCGTCGGCGCGGCCGCGCAGGGCCGGCTCACAGCTCTGCTCCGCGAGCTGCTGCCGCACCTCGCGGGGTAGCACCGCCTCCCTACACTTCGAGGATGCCCTCGCTGCGGAACCTGCCTTCGGTCGACCGCCTGCTCGCCGACCCGCGCCTCGCCGCGGAGCCGCACGCCCTGGCGGTCGAGGCCGCCCGCGCCGCGCTCGCCCGGGCCCGGGAGGCGATCCGCGCCGGCCGCGAGCCCGGCGACCCGGTGGAGGCATGCCTCGCCGAGCTCGCCGCCGCACGGCGGCCTTCCCTGCGGCGCGTGCTCAACGCGACGGGCGTGCTCGTCCACACCAATCTGGGGCGGGCGCCGCTCGCGGCCGCCGCGCTCGAGCGCGTCGTCGAGGTCGGCGGCGGGTACTCCAATCTCGAGTACGACCTCGAGCGAGGGGCGCGCGGATCCCGGCAGGATCACCTCGCCGGGCTCGTCCGCCGTCTCACCGGGGCGGAGGCGGCGCTCGTCGTCAACAACAACGCGGCCGCGGTGATGCTCGCCCTGGCTGCGCTCGCGGAGGGGCGCGAGGTGATCGTGTCGCGCGGCGAGCTGGTCGAGATCGGCGACGGCTTCCGCATCCCCGACGTGCTCGTCCGGTCGGGCGCGCGCCTCGTCGAGGTCGGCACCACGAATCGGACGCGCGTCGCCGACTACGAGCAGGTGATCCGGCCCGAGACGGCTGCGATCCTGCGTGTGCACCAGTCGAACTTCCGGGTCGTCGGCTTCACCGAGCAGCCACAGCTGGCCGCTCTGGCGGAGGTCGCGCACCGCCACGGCCTCCCTCTCGTCGACGACCTCGGCTCCGGCGCCCTGTCCGACCTCGGCGACGAGCCGACCGCGACGGCGAGCCTCGCTGCCGGGGCCGATCTCGTCTGCTTCTCCGGGGACAAGCTCCTCGGCGGGCCGCAGGCGGGGATCGTGGCCGGGCGCGCCGACCTGGTCGAGCGGTTGCGCCGGCACCCCCTGCAGCGCGCGTTGCGCGCGGACAAGCTCACGCTCGCGGCGCTCGAGGGGACACTGGCCCTCGCGGTCGACCCGGGGCGCGGACGCAGCGAGATCCCCGTGCTGCGCATGCTCGACGAGCCGGCGGCGGCGGTGCAGGCCCGGGCCGAGCGCCTCGCCGGCCTCGTGGGCGGCGAGGTGGAGGAAACGGTCGCCCGGGTGGGCGGCGGCGCGCTGCCGCTCGCCGAGCTGCCGTCGTTCGCGTGCGCCGTCGAGGAGGGCCTGTTCGAGCCGCTGCGCCTCGGGGAGCCGCCCGTCGTCGGCATCGTCCGCGACGGCCGGTTGCTGCTGGACGTGCGGGCGCTCCGCGACGACGAGGTCGACACCGTCGCCGCGGCCGTCTCGTCGGCCCGCGCGGCGCCCACACGACGCTTGTGACACAGTGTCACAAGGCATCCGCCGGGGTGGGACGGTGGCGCTGACGGTCGGGACTGCCGGTCACATCGACCACGGCAAGACGTGGCTCGTGCGCGCGCTGACCGGCAAGGACACCGACCGGCTGCCGGAGGAGCAGCGCCGCGGCATCTCGATCGACCTCGGCTACGCGCCGCTCCAGCTGCCGGACGGACGCCGTCTCTCGCTCGTCGATGTCCCGGGGCACGAGCGCTTCGTCCGCACCATGGTGGCGGGGGCGACCGGCATCGACCTCTTCCTGCTCGCCGTCGACGCGGCCGAGGGCTCCCGGCCGCAGACCCTGGAGCACCTCGCGATCCTGCGCCTCCTGGGAGTGGGGCAGGGCGTCGTCGCCGTGACGAAGGCCGACACCGTCGACGACGAGACGCTGGAGCTCGCTGTCGCCGAGGCGCAGGAGCTCGTCCCGGAGGCGGAGGTGGTGCCGGTGAGCGCCAAGACCGGGGCGGGGCTCGACGACCTCCGGGCCGCGCTCGCCCGCGCGGCCGACCGGGTGAAAGGACGGCGGGCTGCCGGCGCGGCGCGGCTGTACGTCGATCGCGTGTTCACGTTGCGCGGGATCGGCACCGTCGTCACGGGGACTCTGTGGTCGGGCACGCTCGCCGAGGGCGACACGCTCCGGGTCGAGCCCGCCGGCCGCGAGGTGCGCGTGCGCAGCCTGCAGGTTCACGACGCCCCGGTCGAGCGGGCCGAGGCCGGGCAGCGAGTCGCGGCCAGCCTGCCGGGCGTCGAGCGGCGCGACCTGCGCCGGGGTGACGTGCTCGTCGCCCCCGGCGCCTTTCCGCTCTCCTACCGGCTCGACATCCTGCTCGAGGAGCTCGACCAGATCGCGGACGGCGCCAGGGTCTCCGTCCATCACGGCACGAGCCGCATCCCGGCGCGCGTCGCTCGTGCCGGCGACCGCTACGCGCAGCTGCGGCTCGCCGAGCCCGTCGTGGCGGCACGCGGCGACCACGTCGTCCTTCGCCGGGAGACGACGGTCGGCGGCGGCACGGTGCTCGACCCGGCGCCGCCGCGCCGGCTCGACGCCGCGCGCCTCGAGCTGCTCGAGCAGGGCGATCCCGTGTCGATCGTCCGGGCGCTCGTGCGCGAGCCCGTGCTCGTCGCCGGTCTCGCCGCCCGCGCCCTGCTCGAGGCCGACGCGCTCGAGGAGGGGGTCGGCGCGGTGCGCCGCGCTGGTGAGTGGGTGTTCTCACAGGCGTGGCTCGACGAGACGGCGGCGTCGGTCGAGCAGCGGCTGCGCGACCGGGCGGCAGCCTCGCCGCTCGACCCCGGGCTCGCGCTCGCGGAGCTCCTGCCGGGCGAGCCGTGGGCGACAGCGATCCTGCCGCTCTTGCCGGTGGAGCGGCGAGGCCCGAAGGCCTACCTGCCGGGCGCCGCCGCCGCGCTCGGGGAGCGGGCCGAGGCCGCCGCCGCGCTCGAGCGAGAGCTCGCCGGCGCCGGCCTCGCCGCCGTCAGGTGCACCGACGCGGAACTGGCGCGCTTCCTCGAGGGAGAGGGGCGCCTCGTGCGGCTCGGGGACGGGTTCGTGATCGGCCCGGGCGGCTACGAGGTCGCTCGCGACCTGGTCGTGCAGGAGTGCCGGGGCGCCGGAGAGATCGTGCTCGCCCGCTTCCGCGACCTCTCGGGGGTTGGCCGCCGGGACGCGCAGCTCCTGCTCGAGCGGTTCGACCAGGACGGGCTCACACGCCGCATCGGCGACCGCCGCGTGCTGCGCCGGGCCCGGCGCGAGGCTTGACGTCAGAAAAGCGCGCGAGGCCCTGACGCCTGAGGGCTACACCCGCGGCCGGGGCGTGACCGTGAGCTGCAGCACGTCCGGCCGGTGGTAGTGGCCGGCCGGGTCGAAGCGCTGGCGCTCCTCGGCGAGACGGGCCGGGTCGAGCTCCGCGTAGAGGATCCCCTCCTCGCCGTACAGCGGCCCCGCCAGGTACGTGCCGTCCGGCGAGAGGACGGCGCTGCCGCCGCGGCCGATCACGTCCATGCCGGCGATCTCGTCGGCGAGCGGGAAGTCGGCCGGGTAGGAGCCGGCGCGCTGGAAGTGGGAGGGCGCGACGACGAACGCTCGTGACTCGCGGGCGATGTGCACGAGGGTCGACTGCCAGGCGTCGCCGTCGTCGGCGGTCGACGCGATGTAGATCTCGACGCCGGACGCGTACAGCGAGAAGCGCGCGAGCGGCATGTAGTTCTCCCAGCAGATGAGCCCTCCGATGCGGCCGAGCGGCGTCTCGAGCGCCTCCAGGCCGCCGCCGTCGCCCTGGCCCCAGATCAGCCGCTCGTGGTTGGTCGGCACGAGCTTGCGGTGCTGCAGGGCGAGCGACCCGTCAGGGGCGTGGTAGAGCAGCGTGTTGTAGAGCGTCCCCGTCCTGGCCGGGTCGAGCTCGTTCACGCCCGTGACGAGCCATACGCCGTTCGTGCGGGCGATCTCGCCCAGCCGGTCCGCTGCCGGCCCGGGCACCTCCACCGACTCGCGCGAGAGCAGGGCGAAGGCGGCCTTGGCGCGCGGGTCGGCCCAGCCCGCGAAGGCCCGGGCCCACGCCGACGACGGGTAGACGGGGACGAACGTCTCGGGGAAGACGACGAGCTGCGCGCCGTTCCCCGCCGCCTCGGCGGTCAGCGCCGCGAGCTTGTCGAGCGTCGCCTCCCGGTCGAGGATGACGGGCTCGGCCTGGACGCACGCGACCTTCACCGGGGAGCGCATGGCCGGGAGGCTACTCCCTCGTCTCGCGTTCCGCCCACTCGGGCTCGTCCTCGATCCCGACGGCCTCGGCGACGCGGTTGATGTAGTTGAAGTAGGAGATCACCTGGATCGCGTCGTGGATGGTGGCGTCGTCGAAGCCGTGAGCGCGCAGCGCTGCGGCATCCTCCAGGCCGACGGAGGCGGGGGCGCCGGTCAGCTTGACGGCGTAGTCGCAGAGTGCGCGCAGGCGCGGTTCCAGGTCGGCCTGCCGGTAGTCGTGTGCGGCGTGGTCTGCCAGGTCCCTGTCTGCGCCCTCGGCACGGAGGTCGTCTGCGTGCGACTGCGTTCAGTAGTGGCAGTCGTTGTGCCGTGAGACGACGGTTGCGAGCAGCTCCCGCTCCTGACGCGAGAGCCCGGACGGCCCGAACATGATCGCCTTGTACATCTCCATCGAGCGCTTGAGCACGCTGGGCCGCAGGCTCATCGCCTTCACGATGTTGAACACCTTCCCGGCCCGGCCGACGGCGGCGTCGTACTCGGCCCGCAGCGGGCCGGTGGCCTTGTCGACCTCGATCAGGCGGATGTGCGGCACCGCGCGATCGTCCCACACCCCGGCGGTCGGCTCAAATGCCTGGGTACGGCGTTCCGTGGAACAGCGCACGGAGATCGGTGGAGGCACCGATGCGGAAGTGCGTGGCCGGTTGGAGCATGGGGAGCGCCGATGAGCGCGACCGCCCACACGCCCTCACCCGAGCCGTGCGCCGGGCGCACTGAAGACGGCCGCCTCGCGCGGGTCGTCGTGATCGGCAACCCGACCCGGACGACCGACATGCTCGTGAGTGCCTGGCTGGCGTCGGGCCTGGACGCCTCCGTGCTGACCCCGGAGCTTGCTGCCACGACCCTCCAGCCCGGCGATGTGGCGCTCTTCCGGCTCGACGTGCTGCCGTCACTCGACGGGGTCGAGCCCGGCTTCGAGATCTTCCCGGCGCTCGAGGAGCGGGGGGTGCGGGTGCTCAACCGCCCGGAGGCCCTGCTCGCGACACACGACAAGCTGCGGACGGCGGCACTGCTCGGCGCCGCCGGGCTGCGGCATCCGCGCACCTTCCACGTCACGGGAGAGCAGCGCCCCACGCGCCTGCCGCTGCCCTGCGTGGTCAAGCCGCGGTTCGGCAGCTGGGGCGCGGACGTGATCCTGTGCCGGACCCGCCCTGACCTCGACAGGGCGCTCGAGGCTGTCTCCTCGAGGTCCTGGTGGAGGCGGCACGGCGCGCTCGTGCAGGAGCTCGTGCCGCCGGTCGGGAGAGACCTGCGCTTGCTCGTCGCCGGCGGCGAGGTGGTCGGCGGTGCGATGCGCGTCGCGGCGGCCGGCGAGTGGAGGACGAACGTCTCGCTGGGGGGTCACGTGGAGCCGTCCGAGCCGCCGTCCGAGCCGCCGCCCGAGGCGGTCGCCGAGGCGGAGCGGGCCGCGCGGGCGCTCGCCGTCGACCTGGCGGGTGTCGACCTGCTCCCGTGGGACGGCGGCTGGGTGGTGCTGGAGCTGAACGGCGCCGTCGACTTCGACGAGCGCTACGCGCTTGCAGGGCGCGATCTGTACGACGGGATCGCCCGTGCGCTCGCACTTCCGCGAAGGCCGCAGCCGGGATCAGCGAACGCCCCGATGGCGGTTCGCGGCGCTGCTGGAACGATGGGGTCGACGCCAACGAAGGAGACGGTCATGGTCAAGACGGTTCAGGGTCTGCCCGCCGAGGTGGGCGACCAGATCCAGATCACCGGTCACGTCGTCGGGGACGCTCCGCGCAGGGCGGAGATCCTCGAGGTGCTGGGTGATCCCGGCCACGAGCACTTCCGCGTTCGCTGGGAGGACGGCCACGAGTCGATCTACTTCCCCGCCGACGACGCGATGATCAGCCGGCCCACGAAGACGAGGACGAAGGCGAAGACGGGGTAGTCCGCCGGAAAATCCGTCCCCGCGGATCCCGCGACGGCTAGACTTGGCGGCGGCTGAGGCGGTGTTGCATGTTCCGTCGCGGCCGAAGGTGACGCCTCTGGTGGGTGTCCCCGGGGCAGGTGCCTGCGAGCGAGAGGTGAGGATGGGTAGCCCAGCACTCCACCACCGGCCGCGGCGCCTTCCGGCACCTCCGTGCGCCGGCGGCCTGAATCGACTGCGTCGACGCGAAGCGATCGGCCCGTGACGCCCGGCGTACGCCCGACCGCGATCGGGTCGTTCAACGCACCCGAGGGCGAGACGAACAGGACCCGGACGATCCCGGTGCCGTGGATCGACTGCGAAGCCTGTGCCTGGCGCCATTTCCCCAGCACGACCAAGGGGCGCTGGCACATCGCCACGACGTGCACGAACTGCGGGGCGGAGCTCACGCTCCCGGCCGCTGTCTCTGATCCGGCGCCGGCCGCGCCCACCGACACCCCGGCGGCGCCGTAGTGGCTGCCAGCAACAAGAGACAGACGACGATGGCGAAGGTCGCGCGGGAGCAGGCTGTCCGCGAGCGCCGTTCGCGCAAGCAGGAGAAGCGGGACGCGAAGAAGCTGGCGGCGGCGCAGGATCCTGCGGGAGCCGAGGCCGGCGTCGTGCCCCCCGAGGACGCGGCCGCGCCGCTCGTCTAGCCGGGCTGGTCAAGCCAGCGCGCGCTCGAGGAGCTCGCCGAGGTCGGCCACGACGAGATCGGCGCCGTGAGCGCGCAGCGTCTGCGCGTTCCCCTCCTGGCCGACGGCGACGACGAGCTCGAAGCCGCCTGCTCGCCCTGCCGCGATTCCGTCCTGTGTCGTCTCGAAGACGGCTGCGCGAGCCGGTTCGACGGCGAGCGAACGGCACGCGGCGAGCAGCATGTCCGGTGCAGGCTTCCTCCTCAGTCCCTGGGCGAGCGCAGCGTTCCCGTCCACGCATTCGTCGACCAACGTCCAGAGGCGCGCGTGCTCGAGCAGGCTCCGGGTGTGCGTGCTGCCCGAAACGACCGCGCAGTGCAGCCGTGCGTCTCGCGCGAGCTCGAGGTACAGGCGGGCGCCGTCGAAGGCGCTGATGCCGTGGTGCTCCAGGCGCCCGCGCAGCGCCTGGTTCTTGCGGTTCGCCAGCCCGTGCACGGTCTCGGTGTCGGGTGAATCGTCCGGGCCGCCTTCGGGCAGGCTGATCCCGCGGCTGGCGAGAAACTCGCGCACCGCGCTCTCCCGCGACCTGCCGTGGATCAGCTGCGGGTAGTCGACGCGCCGGCTGAAGGACGCGAACGAGCCGCGGGTGCGCTCGATCCGCCTGGCGATGAACTCGTCGAACGTCTCCTTCCAGGCATCGGCATGGACGGCGGCGCTGGCGACGAGGACGCCGTCGACGTTGAACACGCATGCCGTCACGTCGGGTGGGAGGCCGAGCAGTCGCTTCGCCTCGAGCGGCGAGGCGAGCAGGCGCACGAGCAGGGGTCTCGTGTGCCGATCATGGGCGAGCGCGCCCAGCACTTGCACCGTGGCGGTGCGCTCGTCTGAGAGCCGCCGAGACCGCAGCTGGAGCTCGCTCCCGGAGAGGTCGTGGTTGCGTCTTCCGGCCCCGAGCGCTGCCTGCGCGGCCTCGAACGCCCCTCGCCATGCACCGATGAGGGAATCGAGGTCGACACGATCCTCTCCCACTCCACGAGTCTGCCATCAGCCCACCGAGCCCGCCCCGCCGGTAGCCTCGTTGGCGGAGCGGCATGGGCCCGGTGGCCCAGCAGGTCTTCAAAACCTGTGCGGTGTGG
>DAIOGR010000056.1:6197-10284 GCA_036745155.1 Gaiella sp. | reverse complement strand
TCGCCCCGATACGTCCAGGTATCGGGACTCCCTGCGTCCTAGCCCCGCTCGGTTTCCGCCGACGAACCACGCCGGGATTTCCCGGAGCGACCACTAGAGCTTGAAGCGGAGGTAGTAGCGGTAGAAGAGGACGAAGCCGATGGTGCAGAAGATCGCGCCGACGATCCAGAAGCGCACCATGATCTTCGTCTCCGACCACGCCTTCATCTCGAAATGGTGGTGGATGGGCGCCATCAGGAAGACGCGCCTCCCCGTGCGCTTGAAGCTCGCCACCTGGATCATCACCGAGAGCGCCTCGATCAGGTAGATCGCCCCGATGAAGACCAGCAGCACCTCCGTCTGGGTCATCACCGCGAGCCCGGCGATGGCGCCGCCGAGCGCCATCGAGCCGGTGTCGCCCATGAACACCTCGGCGGGGAACGCGTTGAACCAGAGGAAGCCGATCACGCCGCCGATCATCGCGGCGGCGAAGATGGCCACGTCGAGGTAGTTGTCGCTGCGCTGCCCGAGCGGCGGCGCTGAGCGGATCCAGAGAATCGTGGTGATGGCGAGGAAGGTGAGCAGCGAGATGGCCGAGGTGCCCGCGGCGAGCCCGTCCAGGCCGTCCGTCAGGTTGACGCCGTTGGCGGTGCCCGCGATGACGACGAAGAGGAACGGGAAGTAGAGCCAGTGCAGGTCGATGTTGACGTCGACGACGGGGAAGTAGATCTCGGTGTCCAGGTAGCCGACCCTCGTCACCACCCAGCCGACGCCGATCGTCAGCAGCACGAGCCCGAGCATCTTCCACCGGCCCGAGAGCCCGAGAGAGCGGCGCTTTCGGACCTTCAGGTAGTCGTCCGTGAAGCCGATCAGCCCGCAGCCGAGGGTGAGGAAGAGGAGCGCGAGGCCGGGCAACGTGTAGAGCGAGAGGATCACGAACGGCGCGATCGCGGTGGCGAGGATCAGCAGGCCGCCCATCGTCGGCGTGCCCTGCTTGACGAGGTGCCGCGCGGGCCCCTCCTCGCGGATCTGCTGGCCGACGCCCGACTTGCGCAGCCACTCGATGAAGGTGGGCCCGATCACGACGGCGATCACCATCGCGACGAGGCCTGCGATCAGGACTCTGACCATTGCTCCGCTAGTTTCGCGATCTCGGAGGGCACGCCTTCCAGCCCGACGGCGCGCGAAGCCTTGACGAGGATCGCGTCACCCGGCCGCAGAAGGTCGTCGAAGCCGTCGGGGCCCGGCAGCCACCGCATCTCGGCGACTCCCGGCTCGAGGTAGGGACGGGCACCCTGGCCCACGGCGACGAGCACGTCGACGCCGAGCTCCGCGAGCAGGGTGCCGATCTCCCGGTGGTAGCGGGCGGAGGCGTCGCCCAGCTCGGCCATCTCCCCCAGGATCGCCACACGCCTGCGGCCGGCGGCTCGCTCCGCGAGGTCGACCAGCGCGGCGCGCATGGACGTCGGGTTCGCGTTGTAGGCGTCGTTCACCACGAAGCCCCCGCCGGGGAGCTCGCTCGTCTCGCCGCGCCACGGGGAGAGCCGAATCCGCTCCACCCCCTCCGGCACGCGGTCGAGCGGCAGCCCGAGCGCGTGATAGGCAGTGAGTGCCGCCAGCGCGTTCGCAGCCATGTGCCTCGCCGGGACGGGGAGGTCGAGGCGCAGCTCCTGCCCAGCCAGGGTGAACCGCCATTCGCCACCGTCGCGCTCGACCGTGGTCGGATCGAAGCGCCGAACGTCGAGACCGGTACGCGCGAGGTACGGCTCGAGCTCGGGGGCGTCCGTCGGCACCACCGCGATGCCTCCGACGGGCAGCGACAGGATCGCCTCCGCGTTCGCGCGAGCGACGTTCTCGACCGTGCCGACGAGCTCGAGATGCTCGGGCCCGATCGAGGTGACGAGCGCGAGGTGCGGTAGCGCGATCTCACACAGCTCGGCGATCTGGCCGAGCCCGCGCATGCCCATCTCCGTCACGAGCACCTCGGTGTCCGGCTCCAGCCTGCACACGGTCAAGGGGAGCCCGATCTCGTTGTTCTGGCTGCCTTCAGCCCACACGGTCGGAGCCGCGGCTGAGCAGAGCGCTCCGAGGATGTCCTTGGTGGACGTCTTGCCCGTCGATCCGACGACTGCGACGACCTTCGCCCGGCTCTTCGAGCGCACGAGCCCGGCGAGCGCGGCGAGCGCGGCGAACTGGTCGTCGGGGACCAGGGTCGCCGCGCCACGTGAGCGTGCGTCATCGACGAACTCGACGCCGGTGTTGAGCGCGACGAAGAGGTCGCCGGGGCCGGCGAGGCGGGAGTCGGCCTTGATGCCCGTCACGACGACGGCGTCGCCGACGAGCGCGCCAAGCTCGAGCGCGGCGATCTCCTCCCAGGGAACCGGGATCAACGGCCCGTGCCCTCATGTCCGCAACCGGCCCGACCCGAAGCGACAACCCGGCGGCCGGCCACGCCCCGCCCCCTGCGCCGGCTTCGCACCTTCTCGTCCACAGCCCCGCTTGCCCAGGCGAACCACGCACCCACGGCGAAGGGTGTCTCCCGGAGGGTGTCTCCCTCCGGGAGACACCCTTTGTGCCGGGCTAGCATCTTCTCGTCCCCAGGCGCCGGGGCAGCGCGCTGTCCGAAGTGGGCATCAGGGGCCGACCCACTGGGTCGTGCGCAACGCCTCCCGGGCGACCTCACGGTCGTCGAACGGCGTTACGACGCCGCCGGCCTCCTGACCCTGCTCGTGCCCCTTGCCGGCGATCACGACCACGTCGCCGGCGCGAGCCTCGCCGATCGCACGCCGGATGGCGGAGCGGCGATCGGGATCGATCTCGACATCGGTTCCCGACCCCTGCAGGATGTCCTGGATGATCGCGAGCGGCTCCTCGGAGCGAGGGTTGTCCGAGGTGACGATGGCGAGGTCGGTGCGCTCCCTGGCAACACGCCCCATGAGCGGCCGCTTGCCGCGGTCGCGGTCGCCGCCTGCACCGAAGACGCAGATCACCCGTCCGTCGCCGAGATCCCGTGCGGCCTGCAGGACGATGTCGAGCGAGTCCGGCGTATGCGCGTAGTCGACGATGACAGCGAAAGGCTGTCCCTCGTCGATCGCCTCGAACCGCCCGGGCACACCGATCATGGTGCGGGCGCCCTCGGCGATCGAGTCCTCGTCGAGGTCGAGGAGCAGTCCGGCCGCCACCGCGCCGAGGACGTTCTCGACGTTGAACCGGCCGCGCAGCGGCGTCTCGATCGCGATCCCCGCCGCGGTGAACCGACTACCCGCCGCGTCGATCACGAGCCCCTCGGGTCGCACCTCCGCCGCCTCCGTGACCCCGAACGTGACGAGCGGCGCCCGATGCGACTCGGCCAGCTCGACGGCGAGCCGCCGGCCGTGCTCGTCACCCACGTTCACCGCAGCCGGGGCCGGCTGCGCGCCGACGAACAGCCGGCGCTTGGCCTGGAAGTAGTCCTCCATGGTGCCGTGCAGGTCGAGATGATCCTGCGACAGGTTCGTGAACACGAGCGCGTCGAAGCGGACGCGGTCGAGCCGGTGCAAGGCGGAGCCGTGGGAGGACGCCTCGATCGCGACGCTGCGGTCGCCGGCGTCGAGCATGGCGCGAAACAGGCGCTGCAGGTCGATCGCCTCGGGGGTCGTGTGCGGAGCCGGGTGACGATCGCCGCCGACGACCCATTCCACCGTGCCGACGAGCCCCGCACGTCGCCCCGCCGCGTTCAGCATCGCCTGCAGCAGGAAGGCGCTCGTCGTCTTGCCGTTCGTCCCGGTGACCCCCGCGACCTCGAGCTCGCGGGTCGGCTCGCCGAAGAAGACGTCTGCGGCGACCGCCATGGCGGCACGCGCGTCCACGACGACGAGCTGCGGCACCGCCAGGTCGAGCGGCCGCTCGACCACGAGAGCGGCGGCTCCCGCAGCGACGGCCTCGGCGGCGAAGTCGTGCCCGTCGGCCCGCTGCCCCGGTACGCAGAAGAAGAGTGCCCCCACAGCGACGCGACGCGCGTCGTAGGCGAGATCCGTGACCTCGACCCCCTTGTGCCCCGCCACGTCGCTCGGCGCGAGCGCCCGGATCAGCGCATCGAGATCCACGGGCGCGAAGGCTAGCCGAGGCC